>JAIPIG010000021.1 GCA_021734805.1 Simkaniaceae bacterium | reverse complement strand
CATCTCCTTGACGAGTACGTTGAACGATTCAGGTGTTCCAGCTTTGAGCATATTATCGCCTTTTACAATCGACTCGTATATACGAGTTCTACCGGCTACATCATCCGACTTAACAGTGAGCATCTCTTGTAGTAGATGCGCCGCACCATAAGCCTCAAGTGCCCATACCTCCATCTCACCGAACCTCTGACCTCCCATCTGCGCTTTACCTCCAAGAGGCTGTTGCGTGACAAGAGAGTAAGGTCCAATCGCCCTTGCGTGGATTTTATCCGCGACAAGGTGAGATAGTTTGAGCATATAGATATACCCAACAACAACTCGGTTATCAAATCTCTCACCGGTTCTTCCGTCATAAAGGTATAACTTACCGTCTTCAGGAAGACCTTGCTGCTTCATCATATTCCAGATTTCCGCTTCAGGGAACCCTTGGAATACGGGACTCTTCACATAAATACCCGCTTTTCTTGCAGCAAAACCGAGATGTGTCTCCAATAACTGTCCCATGTTCATACGAGAAGGTACCCCGAGTGGGTTCAAGATGATCTCAATTGTAGATCCATCCTCCAAGTATGGCATATCAGCTTCGGGAACAATGGTTGAAACAACCCCTTTGTTACCATGACGTCCTGCCATCTTATCACCTACTTGCAACTTACGCTTAGTCGCAATATAGACTTTTACTTGACGGATGACACCGGGATCGAGCTCGGTATCCCCTTTCTTCATAAACTCAATCTCCGATTTGTATTCGAGATCGAGTTTTTGTTTTTCTTGGCGATATTCAAGTAAGATTTCTTTGAGAGTGTCATAAATTTCATTCTTAGTGAAAATGATATCGTCGACATCAACAACTTCTAAGCTCTCAAGAATCTCTTGAGTGATTTCCATTCCGGGTTTGATTAATGCATCCCCTGTTTTGCGGTGCATGACCATATCCGGAGCTTTTTCACCGATTAAAAAAGCACCTAACTTCTCATGAAGTCTCAAATGCAATTCGTCTTCTTTGTCTTTATATTCTTTATGAATATCTTTGATGCGAGAAGCCTCTTCAACAAGCTCATCATCTGTCTTAGACAAACGATCTCTTCTTGAGAAGACTTTAACATCCATAACAACGCCCTCAGTTCCCGGAGGAGCCGTAAGCGACGCATCTTTTACATCGGCAGCTTTTTCACCAAAAATAGCTCTTAAGAGTCTCTCTTCAGGAGATAGCTCAGTTTCTGATTTTGGAGTGATCTTCCCTACCAAAATATCCCCCGGTTTCACTTCAGCTCCGACGCGGATGATTCCATCCTCACCAAGATCTTTCAGTGCCTCTTCAGAGACATTGGGAATATCACGTGTAATTTCCTCTTTTCCAAGTTTTGTATCACGCGCAGTCAACTCAAAACTCTCAAGGTAAATCGAAGTATAGGTGTCCCTTTGAATCAACTTCTGAGAAATGATAATCGCATCCTCATAGTTGTAACCACACCAAGGCATAAAGGCCACTAGAACGTTTTTACCAAGAGCAACTTCTCCTTTATCAGTTGAAGGGCCATCGGCAATGACGTCACCGGCTTTAATCTCATCTCCAACTTCACAAATTGGCATTTGATGGAGGCATGAGCCGCTGTTAGAGCGCATGAATTTCTTGAGATAATACGTCTTCTTATCTAATGGATTTGCCTTTGAGGCTACAATAATCTGTAAGCCATCGACATACTCGACAACTCCATCCTCTTCGGCGATAATAACAGCGCCTGAGTCTTTTGCCGCTCTTAGTTCGAGTCCGGTTCCGACAATAGGTGCTTCACTCTCTAGAAGAGGGACGGCCTGACGTTGCATGTTCGAACCCATCAAAGCACGGTTTGCATCATCATGCTCCAAGAACGGAATCAAACCTGTAACAATCGATACAAGTTGTTTCGGTGAAACGTCCATGTGAGTGACTCTCTCCGTTTCAATCTTAAGAGATTCACCGTTATAACGTGCCCAACAGTCTTTTTCTTTAAACATTTTAAATTCGTCTAAAGGAGCAGATGCCTGAGCAATCACCTTGTTTTCTTCTTGATCGGCTGTCATATACTCAATTTCTTCAGTCACAACACCATCGCGTACAACGCGATAAGGAGTCTCAACAAATCCGAATTCATTGATTTTTGCAAAAGTGGATAATGAAGTGATCAAACCGATGTTTGGACCTTCAGGTGTCTCAATCGGGCAAATTCTTCCATAGTGACTGGAATGAACATCGCGCACCTCAAAGCCGGCTCTTTCTCTATTCAAACCACCGGGTCCAAGACAAGAAAGACGTCTTTTATGCGTTAACTCAGCAACAGGATTTGTTTGATCCATAAACTGAGATAATTGTGAACGACCGAAGAAATCCTTTAATACGCCTGCCAAACCCTTCGCAGAAATGAGTTTTCCCGGAGTTAAAGTGTCAGAAGAGAAATCGAACAAGTTCATTCTCTCTTTGATAATTTTCTCCATACGAGCAAGACCAATGCGACATTGATTTTGCACGAGCTCTCCGACTGAGCGAACGCGTCTGTTTGCCAAATGATCAATATCGTCTAAATGAGCATTATCATCGCCTGCTTTTAGCTTGATCAAGTATTTGAGCGCTTCAACAATATCTTCTTTTCGGAGTGTAATATTCTCAAGAATTTCATCATCAATTGGAATTCCCAATTTAGAATTGAGTTTATAGCGACCAACTCGACCTAAGTTATAGCGCTTCGGATCGAAGAAGAGTCTCATCATTGCAGAGCGAGCATTTGATAAAGTCGCAGGCTCACCCGGTCTGATTTTACGATAAAAATCCTTTAAGGCCGACTCATAAGAATCGTTAGGATCCTTAGCGAGCATTTTAATAATTGGCGAGTTTTCATCAGCATCATCTGCAATACGAATCGCTTGAATATTTGCATCCATAATGCGCTTGAGCATCGCTGTAGTGAGCTTCTCTGAAGCCTTTCCATAAACAACACCGGTTTCTTCATCAACGACATCTTCAGCAAGGATTTTTCCAACGATCTTAGTGAAGTCCTTGTCAGACTTAACTTTGACTCTTCTTGTGTTGAAAAACTCTTCAATAATGTCTGCATCTGTTGAATAACCAAGTGTCCTTACAAAGGAAGTGGCCAAAATTTTACGGCGACGCTTCTTCTTATCGATATAAACATAAATCATATCGTTGACATCGAAAGATGACTCTAACCAGCTTCCTCTATAAGGAATCATTCGGAATGAATAGAGAATGTTCCCTTTAGGATGCTGCTCTTGCTCAAATGCAATACCCGGAGATCGGTGGAGCTGTGAAACAATCACTCTTTCCGCTCCGTTGATGATAAAGGTCCCATTTGTAGTCATAATGGGAAGCGTTCCCATATAGACTTCTTCTTCCTTAATTCCGGTTTCGTCTGTCAGTCTAAATGTCACTTTAAGCGGGACGTTATAAGTAATTCCACGTCGAATCGACTCTTCAGGAGTGTATTTAGGAACTCCTAAATTATAAGACAAATATTCTAAAACAATCTTTTCGTCATAAGACTTAATTGGAAAAATTTCCTTGAAAACTTCTTCCAAACCCATATTTTCTCTTTCATGGGGTAGTCTATCTGCCTGTAAAAACTGTAGATAAGATTTCACTTGGATTTCGATAAGATTTGGAAGATCTAAGATCTCGTCGTGCTCTCGAAAGCTCACCCTACGAGGTGGTCTTTTTAGCATGTAAATGCCTCCCTAAATGATCAAGCTTGCCAATTGGGCAAGTTTAAATTATTTGCAAATCCTTAAAACATCGAACTGTTTTATATGAAACAAGTCGACTCAAATAGTTTGTGATTATACTCATAATCAAAAAGTAAACCAAAATCACAATAGCAAAGAGCAGAAGCTATTTATCGACTAGGATTTCAGCTCCTGCTCACAAAATTAACAATTGTTAATAATTAGACAGCTTTAAGTTTAACTACAGCACCGGCTTCAGTTAATTTCTTAGAGATATCTTCAGCTTCTGCTTTAGGTGCACTTTCTTTAATTGCTTTTGGTGCCGCTTCAGCTAAGTCTTTAGCTTCTTTAAGCCCAAGACTTGTCAATTCGCGGATCACTTTAATCACTGCAATTTTCTTGTCGGCAGGAACAGATTCAATAATAACTTGAAAATCTGTTGCTTCCTCAGCAGGAGCTGCGGCAGCACCGGCAGGAGCAGCGACTGCAACTGCTGCAGCTGCGGCTTTAACGCCCCATTTATCTTCTAAAGCTGTTTTAAGTTTTGACATATCGAGCACTGTAAGTGCGCTTAGTTTTTCAACTAACTCTTCAATTACTTGTTCGCTCACAATTATACCCCGTGTGTTCTTATGTTTGTGATAACTTATATTTAACTTTCTTTCTGTGATTTATTTTCTAAGCAGTGCATAACAGATGTTAATAGCGACTGAATCACTGAAAGCGTATCTGCCATTGGCGCCTGTAGGACAGAAAGGAGTTGAGCTCTCATTTCGTCTTTTGTTGGCAATTTAGAAATTTGCTCTACTTCGCCAGCTGACACTACTTTTCCTTCAAAATGGCCTGCTAGGATTTGAACAAGACCTTCATTATCTTGAGAAAAAGTATATAATGTTTTCGTTGCATCCACATAGTCTTCACCCATAACGGCTAGAGCTACATGGCCCTGTAATAATTTAGACTCGATTTGAATCCCGCAATTTTCAGCAGCTTTTAAAAACACTTTCTTCTTAACCACGACCCATTCAGCGCCGTTCTTAACAAGATCACCTCTAAAATTTGCTGTTTTGTTAGCATCAAAACCTTGATAACTAGCCAAAATAAATGCTGATGCGTTTTCAATAGCACCGGTAATGGAATCGAGTAAAAGTTGTTTTTCCTGTCTCATGCGATGCCTTTTATCCTATATTCATAACTGTTTGTGGATCAATTCTTAGCCCAGGACCCATTGTTGAAGTCAGGAATAGACTTTTAATATACTGCCCCTTAGCTGAAGAAGGTTTAGACTTAATCACTGCAGAAATCAGAGCTTCTGCATTCGCAACGAGATCATCCTTTTGAAAAGAAAGTTTCCCAATCTGGTTATTAATCACAGAGGCTTTATCGACTTTGTACTCGACTTTACCCGCTTTGATTTCCTGTGTTGCTTTTGCAATTTCTCTTGTCACCGTTCCTGCTTTTGGAGATGGCATTAAACCTCTTGGCCCCAACACTTTTCCGAGCTTCCCTACTTCTCTCATCATATCCGGAGAAGTGAGAAGGACATCAAAATCAGTCCAACCGTTTCTAATCTTTTCTATAAGATCCTCTCCGCTTGCATAATCAGCACCGGCGTTGAGAGCTTCTTGAATTAGATCACCTTGTGTAATCACAACTAAAACGATCTTTTTTCCCGTTCCATTTGGCAATGTTACGGTTCCACGCACTTGTTGATCGGCTTTTTTCGGATCAACAGATAGATAAATAGAAACATCAACAGACTGATCAAACTTTACACTCGGAACAGTTTTAAGCACTTCCGCCGCTTCTGAAAGAGTGTAGGTCTTATCAAAGTTAACAGCCTCTAACACATTTTTATATCTTTTACTTCTCTTTGTCATAATTAACCTTCAATCTCCACACCCATTGAACGAGCAGTCCCTTCAACGAGACGCATTGCCGCATCAAGTGATCTTACTCTTAAGTCAGGGTATTTTTGCTCTGCAATTTTCTTCACTTGACCTTGAGTCAATTTCCCAACTTTATCTCTGTTAGGAACTCCGGAACCTTTTGCAACTCCGGATTCTTTAATAATTAATCGTGACACTGGAGGCTGCATTGTCACAAATTCAAAACTCTTATCTGCATACACAGAGATGATAACCGGTAAAATATCGCCGGCTTTATCTTGCGTCTTAGCATTAAATTCTTTACAAAAAACCATAATTGGAACTCCTGCAGAACCTAAGGCCGGGCCTATAGGAGGTGCCGGATTTGCTTTTCCAGCAGGAATCTGAAGTTTAATGGTTTTAACAAGCTTCTTCTTAGCCATCGAACATCACCTTTTCAATTTTCATTAATTTAAATCAGCTTCCGCTGAAAGCTTTTCAACTTGCCAGAACTCTAGGTCGTCGACTCGCGTTTCTCGTCCAAAAATCATTACATTTGCACTTAAACGACCTTTATCGTGAAAGACCTCTGTGACAACACCTACGAAGTTAACAAAAACCCCATCCACGATCTTAATCTTATCACCGGGCTCAAAGTCATGTTTCTGAACAACAGTCCCTTTCTTCCCTTCTAAGTCACTTAAAAGCTGCTCAACTTCTTTTTCACTTAGAGGTTGAGGCTTTCCGCCACCAAGAAAATCAATCACTCCATTTGAGTCCTTAACGTACATCCAAGAGTCATCTGTCAATATCATTTTGACCAGCATATAACCGGGCCACAATCTCTTTTCAGAGATTTTTTGTTCACCCTTCTTAACTTCTGCAACATTTTCTGTTGGAACAACGACATCTTCAACAAGCTCCAACATCCCCGCTGCGGCACGGTTTTCAAGAACAGCTTTCATCGCTTTCTTTTCCTGCCCTGATAAGACTTGTACAACATACCAATTGCCAGCCATTACTTTGTCGCCTTTAGTTATTGTGCTATCCATTTACCAATTAGTCCCAAAGAGTGTAACACACCTCTAATCATTAGATCCACAACATAAACACTTAATCCAAAAAAAAATGTCGTGCCTAGAACAATCTTGGTGCAATATTGTAGTTCTTTTTTTTCAGTCCAAGTAATTTTTTTGATTTCTTCTTTGATTCCACCAATAAAAGCAAAACTAGTTTTTTTAGGTTTTGCAGAATATAGAGGAGTAATTTTTTGAGCCACTTGAACCTCAAATTAAAATTTTTATTAATGCGAGTGCGGAGGGACTCGAACCCCCGACCGGCGACTTTGGAGATCGCTGCTCTACCAAACTGAGCTACACACCCAAAAAACAAGCGAGTCAGATCAAATTCCACCCGACTCGCTCAATTTCAAATGTATTTACTGAACAATTTTAGTTACAGTTCCTGCACCAATTGTACGTCCACCTTCGCGGATCGCAAAGCGCATTCCTTCTTCCATTGCAACAGGATTGATCAATTCAGCTTCAAACTCAACGTTATCACCTGGCATTACCATTTCTGTTCCGGCAGGAAGAGCAACTGTTCCAGTTACGTCAGTTGTTCTAAAGAAAAACTGAGGTCTATATCCGGTAAAGAATGGTTTATGACGTCCACCCTCTTCCTTTTTCAAGACATAAACAGTTCCCTTAAATTTTGTGTGAGGTTTGCAAGTTCCAGGCGCTGCAAGAACCATTCCACGCTCGATATCTTTTTTCTCGATACCTCTTAAAAGAACACCAACGTTTTCCCCAGCTCTAGCTTCGTCGAGAATTTTATTGAACATCTCAAGACCGGTAGCAACTGAATCACGTGTCTCTCTAAGACCAACAATTTGAACTTTATCGTTAATTTTAACTAAACCTTTCTCAACACGACCTGTCGCAACAGTTCCACGACCGGGAATAGAGAAAACGTCCTCAACCGGCATCAAGAATGGTTTGTCAACTTCACGCACGGGATCAGGGATTTTTTCATCAACAGCTTTCATAAGCTCATCGATACTAGCTGCATATTTAGCATCACCCTCAAGAGCTTTAAGAGCTGAACCTCTAACAATTGTAGGATTTGCATAACCTTTAGACTCGAGAAGATCTGAGATTTCCATCTCAACGAGATCAACAAGCTCTTCGTCGCCGGCACCAATTTGGTCCATTTTATTAAGGAAGACAACAATCGCAGGCACACCAACCTGTCTAGCCAAAAGAACGTGCTCTTTTGTCTGAGGCATTGGACCATCCGTTGCAGCAACAACCAGAATCGCTCCGTCCATTTGAGCTGCACCCGTAACCATGTTTTTAACATAGTCAGCGTGACCAGGACAGTCTACGTGAGCGTAGTGACGGCCTTCTGTTTCGTATTCAACGTGGCTTGCGTTAATTGTAATACCACGCGCTTTTTCTTCAGGCGAGTTATCAATAGATGCATAATCTCTAAAGCTCGCTCCACCTTTTTCTGCAAGACGCTTTGTAATCGCAGCAGTAAGTGTTGTTTTTCCATGATCAACGTGACCGATGGTACCCACATTTAAGTGTGGCTTGTTTCTTTGAAACGCTTCTTTTGCCATTCTAAAAATCCTCCGGATTGGCAGTCGTCATTTTAATAATTGTAAACTCTAAATTTAGCCTGATCCATTGCCCAAAAGAGGAATCGAACCTCCGACCGCTTGCTTACCATGCAAGTGCTCTACCTCTGAGCTACCTGGGCATAAACCTAACTTTTATCGCCCGCTTCTTAAGCGAATGCAGCAAAGCTTATCCCTAAAAACAAAAAATTGCAAGCCTAACCTTGCGTTTTGTTAAAGAGCTACTTTTGCCGATAAATAATTCGCGCCTTTGTCAAATCATAAGGAGAAATCTCAACTGTGACGGTGTCCCCGACTAAAACACGAATGTTTTTCATACGCATCTTACCACAAAGGTGCGCAAGAACCTTCATGCCATTCGCTAAATTCACGCGGAACGTCATATTGGGCAGCAATTCTTCTACCGTCCCATCAATTTTAATTGTATCTTCTTTTTTTGACATAGTTTTGCACTATTAAATCCCAGATTTAGCCAGACCAAATTTCATATAAGTACGGCTATGTTAACCTCTCAACCTGTTTTATTCAAGTAAAGATTAAAAATTTTATCGAATTCTATTGGAAAACCTTAGATTAATCTGCTAAAATGACTCGAATGATTTACATATCTTTTGAAAAAAAAATTATAGACCTAAAATCAATCTTTGAAAAACACGAAGATTCTCAGGATATTTATATCCAAATCATTGAACTTGGTCAATCCATTCCCCTCCTGCCTGAAGAACACCGCGTCCACACAAATCGCGTTGAGGGATGTCAAAGCATCTCATATATTGATGCGAGCTTTGATCAAGGAAAGATGTGTTTCAGGGGATTTTCCGACGCCCTTATTTCAAGAGGGCTCATGGCCCTGATGATCTTTGCGTATAATGGAGAGCCCCCGGAAGTCATTCTCAAATGCGAGCCCACTTTTTTAAGAGATTTAAGAATTTTATCAAGTATTTCCTTGAGCCGCGCTAATGGACTAATGAGCATGCATCTAAAGATGAAACAACAAGCTCTATTATCCTATGCTAAAGCCCTAAAACCAAATGATTAGAGCTTAATGATTTGAATCGCTAAAACAAAAAGCGCAAAACAGGCGATAATGACAAGTAAAGGCTTACCCCCTCTGACAGTATATAGGCTTTCATATCTCTTAATATATCGCCCCACAAATACCATAGACACGGGAAATAGAATCGATAATAGGGTATCCCCAAACCCTCCGCTCACCTCTAGAGCAATCATAAACGCCTTGGGGTACATCATCGCTAAAATCAAAGTAGGAATAATAGCGATTAAAATGAGCGCCACTTTCCCACCCCCTTTTTTCTTGATTTTAGTCAGATCGGCAAGGTAATCAAAAAGACCTAAACCAATACCTAAAAACGAAGTCGTAATCGCAAAAAAGGCAAAAAGCTCGGCAGCTGTCGAAAGCCATGAACTAGAAACAAAATGCTTTAAGGATTCGGTTGATGAATAGCCTTCGATAAGAGCTTCCTTCAAGCCAAACTTACCCTCAAAGGGAACGGTTCCCAAAACAATCAGCTCCCAAATTGCATAGGCAACAAATGGAATTGTCGTCCCTAAAATAATAGCTAGCCTAAGCGCTTTGGGATCCCGATTCAAATAGCTAGTTAAACTCGGAACCATCATCTGGTAACTAAAAGTGGCTAATAACAATGGAAAAGAAAAAATTGAATGGGAAAAATGCACTCTCTGTAACATCTCAAGCCGTATTCCACTTGTCCCCCCTGCGACAATAGCAAAATAAGCCAAGATCATACCAACCACTAAAATCGTGTTGATTTTTCCTATAAATTGAGTTCCTAAATAGATGACAAGCCCAAAAAAAATCGAAAAAATAGCACAAGCCCCCACTCTAGTCATCTCAATTCCAAAAAGAAATTCAGTGAAATTGACAAGAAGCATCGATCCGCCGGAGCTATAGGCAATTAAGGAGCCGTATCCCATAAAGAGATAGAGAAGAATTCCCAAATACTTACCGACTCGGCCTAACAATCTTGAAGAGAGCGTCATATA
The DNA here is from genome assembly GCA_021734805.1 of Simkaniaceae bacterium. Lineage (NCBI taxonomy): Bacteria > Pseudomonadati > Chlamydiota > Chlamydiia > Parachlamydiales > Simkaniaceae > Simkaniaceae bacterium. The sequence continues at coordinate 28,635 of JAIPIG010000021.1, read as the reverse complement.
ATGAGCATCTCTTTCAACCCATAGACTTGCCTCAACGAGTAATAACCCCGTTAGCATCATAAAAAGCCAGCTTAGAAAAAGAGATAAAATAGAAGGAAAAAAACCGGATGCTGCCGTGTCAATAGGTAGGGCAAGCATTCCCCCTCCTACACATGTCCCGGCGATTAAACTAATAGCGCCAATTTGATGTCCCAAAGTCGTTGTATGATTCAGTCCGCTTCGTGTGCTTTCCGGCAATGTTCTACTCCCATTTTCATCAAATATTGTGAAGATAATGAAGATATGAGTCAAATCAAATAAAATGCATCTTGAATCGGAGTCGTCACTTCAACCTGCCCATCCTCATGAATATAAACATCCGCTTCGAGACGAACCCCAAACTCGCCCGGGATATAAATGCCGGGTTCAACGGAAAAACACGTCTTTGTTAGTAAACAGCGATGATCAACCGTCTCAAAAGAATCGAGATGGGCTCCGGGTCCATGCAATTGAACCCCTATATTATGCCCCGTCCTGTGCAAAATATAGTCTTGATAACCTGCTTGGATGATAACATTCCGACAATGCCGGTCTGCTTCAGCCCCACTTATAGGTTGATGCTGAGCGGTTTTTTTTTGAATTAAAGCAATTGTTTGTTTCTGGGCCTCTCGAACAATGGAAAAAACCTCCTGCATCTTGCTTGGAATATCGCTTCCAATAAATCCCATCACGGTAATATCTGCATAAGGAGCATTCATGTGATTTTCCCTTGCCCATAAATCGATCAAAACGAGATCTCCCTCACCCATGGTATCCCCCCTTTCCTCAAATTGATAATGGGGGTTTGCCGCATTTGCATTCACCGCACAAAAAGGTTCACCATCAAAAACAAGCCCCATCTCAGTTAATCGACTGCTAATCAATTCACAAACATCTTTTTCAGTGGGGCGCTTGCCTCGATTAATTTCATGCCGTATCGATGAAAAAGCCTCTTGATATGCCTCGACTAAACCATTGACCGCCCTTCGATGCATAGAGAGTTCATCCTCTTCCCACCGATTAATCACACACTGTAGAAGATCACCGGAACTGACAACTTTGATATTCAATGAGCGAATAAGATCAATAACCCCCGCCGGAACTTGACCTAGGTAAGGAATCTGATTGAACTCAGACATCTCCATCATTACAGTCTTTTTCCCCGATAAAATCCCATTTAATTTTTCGACAAGCTGAGCATAGCCCAAATAAAGTTCTTTTTTTCCAAGAAGATGCCTTAAATGATGCCCCTCAATGCGATGAAGCAACAAGATTGGCTCTCCTGCTTTGGGAACCCAGTAAAAAATAGGTCTTGTCAAATGCGTTTCTTTAGCAATATCTAGAATTGACATTGCAATCTCATTACGACAGTGAAAATCATAAATGAGCCAACCTTCAATTTCAGTTTGACTTAACTCATTTTGGATCGCTTGAATACGTGTTTCTAATGGAGCCATACTACCGCGCCTTAATGATATAAGCATTGAATCAAAGAAGATGCCGCAATAATTTTTAAAAGCTGAAAAGGCTCATCAATCGTTCGAATCAAAAATGGAATTGCCTCTTTTTCCCCAATACGGCCCAATGCTTCCAAGATCTGAATCTTGAGCTCCCAGTTAGCCTTTTCATAAGTCTTTTCTAAAATGGGAACTACACTTGGATCTTTTGCAAGATAAGCTAAAACTAATGCAGCTTGAGTCACAACAGCAGGATCTGTATCCGATAATAACTCCTTAACGAGATCAATCCCATCCAATTCCCCTTGTTCAAGCAAAATTGAGGCTGTTGTCCCAATGACCGTCCAAGACTGATTCTGAATCAGTTGCTTCAGCATTTTTTTAGCATCCTTATAATCGAACATCGTCAGTATATTCAACATTTCCAATCGAACGAGTTGATCAATCACTTCGGGATATTGAGGGATAAAAGGAACATGCCTAACTTCGCTGGGAACAATGGCCGAAAAAAATGGATTGGGCGTTGTCGTTTTCATTAACCGCACTTCTGCATTCAGCAATACATCGTGGATTTCCTTCAAAGCAAGAGAAACATGTGTGTTGGTTCGAATCAGCCCCATTGCTAAATTTAAACGGACAAAAGGATCTGCATGTTTGCGCACCTGGATGAGCATTTCTGATTGCATGCTCTTACCATACATAGCAAGGGCAGAAGCTGCGATAATCCTAGTTCTTGGATGCTCATGGTTTAACCAATTGAGAAAAGCCGTAGCATTGATATCTAATCCGAGTCGCACTTTCAACCATTCAGCCGTCAGTGAAATCGTTGCATTTGAATCTTCTATTAATTGTGCGATTTTATTCTTTAACAGTATCGGATCAATCGGATCAACACCCAACATCGCAAGCGCATTGAGTGCTGAAATTTTAACATCGGGTGAAATATCATTGAGTAGATCAAAAATTTGAAGAACACCCTCTTTAAAATCAAAATGGGCTGCAGCCTGACATGCAGTGCGTCTCAGCCCGGATCGAGAACTTTGAATCATTTCTTGAAATTCAGCTTGATCTAATTTTTCATACATCTCAATTAAAGAAGCAATGGCATAAAACTTCTCTTCATCCGTCGAGCGCTCAGAGGAAATAATTTCTTTGAGCTGCCCTCTACACTCCTTCATTTGAAGTGCACCTATTGCACGGATGATATCGAGTTTTACAAAGTAATTTTTTTCACGTTCGAACTGAGTTTTGAGTTCATCTTTTAAAATGTCATCTCGATATGATGTAACGGCATGAATAGCATGTGCTCTTAAAAGCGCATTTTCCGATCGCAAGTGCTTTAAAATCAACTCTACTGCACGGGCATCGCGAGTAAAGAAGGCCCCTATCAATGACATGAGTTGCATCGATTCTGAGTTTTGGCTCACATTAGATAAGACCCCCCAAGCGAGAGCTTCTACCAATGATAAATCGTTATAATTATCAATGTGTTGAAAACAAGGGTAATTCTTAATTAAGGACATTGCCTCCTTAATTTGCCCACTCTCGGCTGAAACACGAAAATTAAGTTCTTTGAGTTTGTCTGAATCAGGGTACTTCTCCAGACTTTGAAGACAGCTCATTTTTGCAGAGCTAAAATCTTTTAGCTTAAAAAACATCGATACGCGATTGATCGAGTCAGCTTCATCGCTAACGACCGGAAGCACTAGGCTCATCTGTGTACAAATAAGCCATTTTATTGCCCTTGGTATACTCATTTCACTCAATTGTTCTAATTATCCAATTGGGCCTAATCTATCCCCACCAATCAGATGAAAATGCATATGCCCTACTGACTGACCCGCTAATTCGCCATTATTAGTGAGAAAGCGATAATTGTCTTCAATTTTGTATTCCTTTGCTAACTTCTGAGCAATATTTACAAGATGCCCAATAATAGAGAGCTCCTTTTCAGGAACACTTTGGAGAGATCTATATTCTTTTTTCGGCATAATTAAAATATGCACCGGAGCTTGAGGCGCAATATCTTTAATCGCAAGGGCCAAATCATCCTCATACACTTTTTGTGCAGGTAATTCGTTGCGAATAATTTTACCAAAAATTGTCGACATAGCTTACTCCCCCTCACTCTTATTAACTAATGCTAATGCTTTTAGAGCATCATTTTTAGTTTCCCATACAGATATAAATCTTCCCTTATGGCAAAAAATCGCGCCGGGAATCCCGGTCACCTTCTTTAAATCACCTTGCAAAAGACCGGCCCAAGACTCCGGCAATGGCTTTCTTACATTCATTCTCAAGTCATATGTAGGGGGAATGCCTCGAAGTTTCCAATGATTGCCCGATGGCATAATGATAAATTCTGCGGGATGATCATTGCCGCCAAGTTCAAAAAAAGCTTCCATCCAAGGCATGGCTTGATCAAAATATAGGCACTTATCACCCTTTGTCATTTCAATTTGAACTTTGTCTTTACACAGAGAAATATAATCATACTTATCTAAAAAGCGCTGAATATGCCAAATTGCAAACTCCAAAGCCTGCTCAAATGCTGCTTGCATTTCATTTTCATGTGCGTCATATCGAATAGGAACGTAATTTGCAATCACTCCGGAAAAAGTATAGTGACCCGAAAGGGGTTGAATCAATCCATTATCAATTTCATCAACACCTTTAACTAGTTTTTCCCTAAGCCAATGAAACTTAAGTTCGTCAATGATCTCCTGATCATATAAATATTTTAAAACCATTCCGGCTGAACTCAAATGACCTTGATATTCGCTCTGATGATGATCAAATCGTTTTTCTTCAGGATGATAGACCCCTCCAACATCACAAACATATTCGAGATGGTCTAATGCCGCTTCATCGCGCGTGCGAACAATTTTATCTCGATCAATCAAATCAAAAATCAATAAAAGAGCGCAGGCGGTTACTTCATCAGCATGAAAAGTTCCATTATGGATTCCACAGCTACGTGAAAGGATAATATTCGAATGCATATTTAAAAAATTGGTCACGGGTTTTTTTAGAATCTCATAGTTTTGCGAATTCCTTCATTAAACTCAAGCAGCTTTAGCCCGCGTTTCTTATAAACTTTGCTTTTTATCTCATCATTACAAACAGTTGATTTTCGCTTTTATTTCGTATGTTTTACACTTCATCTACTCAATACCCCCTATTTTTTGTGGAAACTTTGATTAGAAAATGTGCAAAACAAACACAAAGCACACAAATTAAGAGACTAAGTTTGTTAAAAAAACCGGACATGCAACCGGTCGAACAATTACGTAAACAACTAAAAATTAAGTACTTAATGAAACGTCTTCTAGAGCAAAACAAATATTAAGATCTACAATGAGCAAACATTAAAACTCCATAAAGATTTGTTCAAAACAATAGTGAATCGCAACTGATAAAATTTTAGAAAATGATTAAAAATAACACTCTACTCGTATATATACTGAAATCGAAGATCCATTAAAGGAGCTCAATGCATTATCCTGATTTTAATAGACATAATGATTTAGTCACCCCTGACGGAAAAATTACTGAAATTCAACACCTTGAAGGGGGGAATGCGACAGCTCACGTTCTGATCGAAAATATCGGCGATCACTTTATTGGATTTCATATTTCTATTGAAGATATCTTTTTTAATTTAAAAAGCGCTCTTGCACAACTAGGAATTCATAGCATCACCCGCGAAATTGTTCTTCATAAGAAAGATGGCTCTGCAGAAGTGAATCTAGAACTAATCGCTTATGGTGAACTCAGTCGTTTATTTTTACCCCAAATTCAAAAAGGTTCCTATATAGGAAAGCTTTTTGCTGCAGAAAAATCTCGCCGTGTACGCAATGAACAATATTTAACAAGAATGTTTGGGCGAACAGATTCAGAAAGCCACCCCCTTCTTTCATTTGGAGGTCTCCCGGGTTATGACCATCTTGTCTTAGACAAAGTTGACGATCGAGTCGTTGCATTTCTTCCACTTGAACTCGGTATTGTCGAATATGACGCTCATATTAAAAGTCTTCTCCCCTCTCTTGCCATTGCCCTGACAAAACCTGAGTATAAATTGCGCCAATGGGTGCGTCTACATCAATATGTCAATAAAAATGAAAAGCGCATTTTAAAAGATAATGAAATTCTCCTTGTAAAAACAGCCCCCCTCCATATTTGCACTGCATACGCAAAAGTCGTTGATGAACTTCTCCCCTCAGGATTTCACCACACCTCAGCTTCAATTCTTCAACCCGACACCAAAGCTTCAGGAGATATCTATGAATTATTCGGTCAAAGTGAAAAAGAAATTATCGATGTTCCTCTTGAGTTTTACACCCTCGAACCCTACAAAGAACACGTCTTTTTTTCAGATCGGGATCAGCTCACAGCCTGCCTTGAAAACCCCTCTTGCCTCTTTAATGCCTTTAAAACAATCCCACCCGATCGAGAGCTCCGCTCCAGCATCTATATCGTAAAGAGCAATCAACTTCTCAATCTAAAAACCTCGGATTGGGTGACGGTTAAGGCACAAAAAGAAGAGTTTCCGGAAGACATTTTTTCCTCCCGGCGAGCAGCTCTGATCAATCGCTATATTGAACAACAATCTGTTTATCCCTTCCTGATGGGCATTCAGAAAGGAACGATTACCAGCCAAGGAATCCTCCTGACAAAATACTTCCCCACACCTATGTTAAAGCGGCTATTGATTTCAGATCCTGTTGTGAGAAACCTCAAAGGCATTTACTTTCAATTCCCCTCTTCTGAAACCGGTGATTTTTTCTCTCATGAAGACCGCTCTCTTCTTGCCGACCTTGCTAAGCACTGCATTCCCGTTTATTGGGTCGATAGTCATACTCAACTCCTCTTGCAATACACACATAAGCCGAATAAAGATTCGGGAATGTTTGTCCCCATTCCCTATGTGCATGATTTCATCAATGCAACGATGATCGGTGTCTATGGATCTAACTTGCTTGAAGGGGATTTTAAAGATGAACTCACATCTCTTCTTAAATTGTTAAAAGATAAAAAGGGACAATTTAATCACCCCCTAATGAATCAACACACCCCACTTGCTCTTGTGACAGGGGGTGGCCCGGGCGCGATGTCCGTTGGCAACCAAGTTGCAACGGAACTCAATATTTTATCCTGTGCAAATATTGTTGATTTTTCACAAGCCACAAGTATGGGAGCGCTCCATGAACAGCACGAAAACCCCTATATCCAAGCCAAAATGACCTACAGCCTCGATCGCCTTGTCGAACGTCAAGCGGAGTTTCATTTAGATCTTCCTATTTTTGTCATTGGTGGAATTGGAACGGATTTTGAGCTTTCGCTCGAGGAAGTGCGCCGTAAAGTAGGTTCGTGCTTAATCAATCCCGTCTTGCTCTTTGGAAATGAAAAATATTGGACCGATAAAATCACCTCACGCTACCGGCTGAACATGGAAAATGGTACAATTAAAGGCTCGGAATGGATTTCAAATTGTTTTTTTGTCGTGGCCAATGCGCAAGAAGGATTTGATATTTACTCCCGCTTCTTTAAAGGGCAACTCCCCGTTGGCCCTAACGGCCCCTCTTATGAACGGGGATTTGCTCTCTATAGCGACATCAAAAATTAAATTAATATCCATAGGTTGCAACGAGGGATGCATATCGTGTTCTTTCTTTAAAGAATTCTCCTTGAGAATAGCCATCATGGTATTGAAGGAAAAGGCGGATTTTTTGACCAATTCCCTGCAGCTTACTCCACTCATAGCCAAGAACAAGTGTTGTATCAAGACTCCACTTCATTTCTTGCCAATTTCTAAAGTGCACTGCGACAAATGGATCGCCATATAATTGATGGTAATAACTTTTGACTCCGGGAATGCGGAATTCAGCCCCATACTCTACATAAAAAGGAGCGATGTGATAGGTGTCATCACTATGAAAGACCCAACCCGGACCAACATATAAACGAAACATCTGACTAAATTGATATGACGTAAAAAGATCAAGGGCTTCCATGCTGGGATTTTTTCTTTGGTACCCCGGACGCAAAGCTAAAAATTCATCCCCTAAGTGGGAAGAGATATGATATGCTCTTAACCGAAATGACCATTTATCAAATGCATATGAAAACGGAAATCCGACTAAGTAATCCGTATTGACGAGCTCTGAAATTTCGTCTCGCAAATTATTATTGCCCCACATATTGAAATCAGACCAAGCCGTTCCCTCAATATCAAACTGCAAATCGCCTTTAGCGGCAAAAACCTCTCTCCATCTAAAAATCGGAAAAACGCCGCCAAGAGAAACTGCAACAACAATATTTCCCATAATATCATCGCCAACACGATAAGCAACAGAGTTCACCGGATTGAGAGGAGCTGCAATCATCGGTTGGTAAATCAATGTCGACTGAGGAAACCATATTCCCCTAATTTTACTACGGCCAACATACTCTTCTTGAAGAGCAAGCTCTTTGTCCGGAAATTTTTCACTCCGCTCAACTCTATCAACATCGGGCATGTCCTCCACAAAAGAAATGATACTGCTTGCGATCAAATCATTGTTGGGAAGGTTATATAGATAAATGACTTTATCTTTTACAAGGACAAGCACATTGTACTCATAATAGTGAGCATCAATTAACGCCTGAACATAACCTTCTAAATAGTGATCCCCACTTTCAGCCTTTCGACCCGGAAGAGAATCGGAGCGAGACAAACTCAAACGACGCTCACTACTTGCTACTAATCCTATGTCGCTTTCTTCAGAGCCTACATTTTCAACTCGATCAAGATGTTGAAATTCGACATCTTGATTAGCATAAGTCATTCCGGAAATTGCAAATAAAAATGTAGCAAAGCTACGCAAAAAATAACGATTTCTTTCGATCATATATATAAAAAATTAAGTGATTGATATAACTTTTTTTATATACAAAAACCTGCGATTATTAATCCATATATAATCTCGACTTTATAACTTTTTGGGCCCGCCTGACCCGTCTATTTGCTCTCGAACGCTCGACCTATAATCTCCCTAGAAAACAAATATTTCGAGGCCCTCAGGTCCAAAAAGTTACAAAGTCGAGATAATCTCAACTTGATGATAAAATGGGACAAAGTGAAATTATTTGGATGGGTTCTTTAGATGAGGATTCATTCTCATCTCTCTTAGGCGAGCGCGGATCATAAAAAATGCCACGATTGATGTAATAGACAGCAAAGCGACTCCCAAAATAAGATAACCGTCATTTGCACCTGCAAGCATGGCCTGTTTGTTTACAACATTGATTATTTGGCCTTGCGCTTGTTCAAGTGCACCTTGAGAATTTTCTCCCAGCTGAGAATAAATATGCGTTTTAACTTGATTCAATGATCGGTAATATTCAGGTGTTTTTTGACCGATCTGCTCCATAAAACGCGCTTGATGAAAGGCGCCTCTTGTCACCTCAAACACGCCAACTAAAGACGTTGCCGATGAAGCTCCTATTTGGCGAAATAACGTGACAATCATCGAAGCATTTGCGATATCCTTTTTATCGACACGAATGAGAGCAAGCGCCGTGACAGGTCCTATGGTCATTCCAACGCCCAACCCTCTCAAAACAAGCATTGAAATAATGAACTTATGATCACTGTAAATCGATAAAAAATTTTGCATAAAACAGCTGGTACTCAATATAACACAACCCAAAAGCAATGGAATGCGGATCCCCGTCTTATTTAAAACGAGCCCCAATGCAGCACTGGAAAGCCCTAAAAATAGACCGTGGGGAATCATATAAAGTCCCGATTTAAACTTTGAATACGACAAATAATCTTGAAAAAGTCCCGGTAGGGATTGTGCTGATGCAAAATAGACAGCGCCAACAAAAAAAAGTAAAATACAGCCAAGGACAAACGGACGAATTTTTAAAAGACGGACATTAAATAGCGGTTGTGGCTGATGCAGTTCAATGAATACAAATAAAATTAAATTAATCACAAAATTTAAATAAAAAAACTTCATGAAATTGGAATGCCACCCTTCCGTATTCCAAGGAGCTTTCCCTGTTGAAATGATAATAATGAAACTCGCAATCCAAAGGGCATACGTCACAAATCCGCCAAAATCAAAGCGACCTTTATCTTGAGGATCCGTCTCTTGCAAAATAAGCCAAATACACGGAATGCATGGCAAACCGAAAAAGGCGCTCAGCAGAAAAATCCAATGCCAACTAAAATATTCAGCGAGATACCCTCCTAACAAGAATGCAATGGCAAGTCCCCCTCCAAAGCCTAATGCTGAATAAATAGCTAATGCAAGGGGCATTTGATTCGGTCTAAATGCCTTTGCAATGACAGCAATACTGATCGGCACAAAAAATCCCGTACCAAAGCCGGTGATCATTCTACTGATAATCAAAAAAAACAGACTTTGAGATATGGCGCTTAAAAACATCCCTAGGGTAAAAATAAATGCCCCTAAAAATAAAATGAGTTTAAACCCCTTTTTTTCAGCCAAAAATTGTCCGACCGGAACTGTGACCGCTAATGATAAAAGGACGGACGTATTAACCCATGTCAATGCCGATGAACTTAAAGAAAAAGCCCCCTGAATCACCGGATCGGCAACAGCCGTTGTCACAACGGCAAACATCGAAAGAATTAAAAGCAGTGTGATGACGGCAAGAACAATCCAAGGATAGGCACTGCCATTGGGATTAATAAGGGAAGGGTGTTTCCATTCAATTGATGATTTTTTAGCATCCATATTAACTCAATGAGCCGTATAGATTTTAACTTCTACAGACATCCCCGGCAATAAATAAAGCGGCTCATTTTTAGGAAAATTTTTTGGCCTTTTAATTGAAATCTTAATCGGGATTCGCTGAGCAACTTTTGTATAATTTCCGGTTGCATTATCCTGGGGAATTAATGAAAAATTGGAAGCGGCAGCTCCTTTGATCGTAAAAACTTCCCCCTCAAACTCAACCTTCGGATAGGCATCAACATTGATTTTAACGCGATCCCCTATTCTTACCTTTGCAATTTTTTCCTCCTCAAGTCGAGCTAAGACCCAAACATTTTCAAGATCATACATTGTGAACATTGTTTGACCCGGACTCATGACATCTCCCGATAAAACCCACCGTTTTGCAATCATCCCCTCCATCGGAGCCACGATCACCGTATGCGTGAGCTTTGTATTAATGACTTCGAGCTGCCTAATAGCATGCTGTAGATTTGCGTTTGAAAATTTAAACTGGGCATCTGCCATTTCAAAGTCTTTCTGCTTATGATCAAATTCTTGAGCAGAAATGACCCGGTCAATAATCCCCTGCTCTGCTCTTGCATAATCGTTTTTCACTTTCAAATAATAGGCCTCGTCAAACTTCAATCTCTCTTGTAATTTTAAAATATTCGACTCACTTTCTCTTCTTTCGGAAAGTAGAATATCATCCTGAAGTTGCGCTATTAATTGTCCCGGTTTAACAAAATCTCCTTCATCGACCTCAAGCGTCATAATCCGAGCTAAAATGTCGGGACTTATGTTCACAAAATACCCCTCAATTTGAGCATCTCGCGTATAGGCATATTGACTAGCTTTAACTAAGTAAAGCAGAATACCCGCTCCTAACACGCCTAAACACAATCCAACAATCACCCATTTCTTCAAGCTTTGGAAAAGAGATTTTTTTTTTTCTTTTGGGGGCTCATTATTTTCCATACTCCCTCGCCTGTTTTAAATCGATTCCACTCACATGTCTAAGACCATAATAAGCGTGAATAAGATCAAATGCCGATTGACTCACCTTATTTCTCGCTTCAATCACGCTATTAATTGCCGTCTCATAATCATAAATTGTAATATAGCCAATATCGAATTGATCTTTTGCTTGCAAAAGGGTCTGATCCGAAAGATAAATATTCCCTTCAGCGGTCGCAAAACTTGCAATACCCTCTTCGATTAAATAGATTTGATCGCGAATTTCTTTCATTGTCGACTGCCTTGAATGGTGGTATTCATACTCTTTGGCACTTCTCAAGTAGCGGGATTGCTTCACTCGACTCTCTCTTCCCAACCCATCAAAAATCATCCACCTCAATTCAAGCCCTAAGCCCCACTGAAATTGTTGGCTACCAATTGTAGGCTCAGGATATGGATTAAAGGGATTGGGCTCACCCCCAAAATTGGCAACAAAATTGATCGAGGGAAAATACTCCCCCAAACTTTTTTTAACATTTTCATTGGCAATAGCAATCTCATTAGAGCGGCTCTTTAACAAGGGGTTTTTCTGCCGCGCTATCTCCTCCCAAGATACTATGTCACTAATATTAAACAAATTATGCATAACAAGCTCTTGAGTCTTGGGAAATCCCTCCTTATATATTGTAGTCCCCTCTCCCACGCTCGCAAATATCTCATCCACACGCTCAATTCTATCGCGTAGCTCATCAACCCCCCTGACCGGAATCGATACATCTGCAATATCGAGTTCTATTTCACCCGGTTCATAACCAAGAAGCTCCACAAACGCATCGCGATCTGACCGTAAATCCTTGATTCTTTGATAATAAATCGTCATTGCATTGGCTACGGCGACCTTGCTCTGGTTCACATTTAAGATGATCTGCGTTCCAATCTGATATTGATCTTGCATCTGTCGGCTTAAACTTGTCAGAATATCAATATGCTCCTTAGCCGTTTGAATCTGTTCATGATCAAGGGCAATTTTATAATACAAGCTCCTTACATCAAATAAGATGTCATTTTCAAGAGCCTCAAGTAATAGCTTCAGATGCTCGATTTGCAGTGATGCGAGTTTCACATCAAAATACTTGTTTGTTGAAAAAAGGGCCTGCGTCAATGAGAGTTGCGTGACAAAAGTGCGCTTAGCACTTCCAAGCAGCTGAATCTTTTGGTTATCATAGAGCTGAGAAATCGCGCTCACTTCGGGAAGCCACTTAGAAATAGATTCAAATTTTGCCTCTTTGACTCGTTTATAGAGCTCATTCATGGCAAGTAACTGTTGATTGTTCTCCAGAGCGATCTCTTCAGCCATTTGCAAATCAACAATATAGCCTACCTCTCCCACAGAAAAAAGCGGAAAAGCAACCAAAGAAAAAAAAGCAATCAATCCACGCAATCGCACAATTAATTCACAAATTAAACCCAATCCCAACCAAATAAATCGAAATCAAATAACAATCAATATTTTATAATTAAATATTTCTGAACCATCAAAAAAATCTCCTCTATTTATCGAAGAGGATTTTTTTATCCATCATATGGCGAAATAAATTGCATAATAAAAATTTAAATTTTATGCTGTCTTTTTGTTAAGAAAATATTAACATACATCTAACAATGGAGGTCCTTATGACTAGCATTTTACGGAGCTTAGAAAATTGGTTTTCAGGTAAGATCTATGAGGATGACGCATCCTCGCCTAAAGGCACTGCTTCATCCAAAGAAGCAACTGTGATCATTCCCGGCAATGAGGAGATCAAGTGTCCAAGCACTGATCTTGATGCGAACGCATCCTTTTTTATTGCACTGCCCGATGGCAAATATGTCATGGTTGCTTCATCACATCTATGGGGTAAGGTATTTACATCTTCGTTGAAACTTGGTGATCGCGAGATTTCAATTTTGCCAACACTAGATTCTGTCAATGGATATGCCGCACTTGAGCGTATTGATTACGAAAAACTAGGTTTTGTTAAAGTAAACGGTTATTTTGCTTACCGATATACTTTATCTGAAACTAGCGATGCTAAAGCGTCATCCTAATTTTGCAATTAAACGCTAATCCATGTCCCTAGCACAGGCGATGCGACTCTCTTGCATCGCCTGATTTATACCGAAATAAAAAATTGATTAATTCCTTGCATTTCATTAAATAACCATCTATTTTTTTCCCCTTTATGTAAAAAATAAATTGAGGTTATTTATGAAAAAAATTTTTTGTTATTTATTTTCAGTCTTCATTGGCATGGCCTTTGCGACACCATCGATTCCCAATATCAAAAAAGTTGAAATCAATGCCTTTTCAGCAGCAGAAGTAGAACTCATTCTCAACAACGGATACGCTCCTCTAACCGGCTTTATGGGATCACAAGATTACCATTCCATTCTCGAAACAATGAGAACAAAAGAAAATCACTTTTGGCCCATCCCCATTACACTTCCAATCAAATCCTCCATCGCAGCCAACCTTCAAGCAGGCGAAGATATTCTCCTTGTCGACGAAACAAACTTCCCATTGGCATGCATGCACATTGAAGAAATTTATGATCCGAAACCGGAAAATGAATCTCTTGCACTATTTAACACCACCGATGATTCCCACCCCTATATTTTTCAACTGCTTAACCGCAAAGTTAAATACTTAGCAGGCCCAATCAATGCCGTTGGAAAATACCCCCTTAGCCCCTTTCATTTTTATATCTCAACTCCCGAACAAATCCATACGTGGAAAAAAGAAAATAACATCACTACACTGGTTGGCTTTCAAACACGCAACCCCCTGCATGCGGCCCATGTAACAGCCATCCGATCTAGCATTGAATCTCTGAAAGAGATCCCGAATAAAGCACTGCTTCTTCACCCAACAATTGGATCAACACAAAAAGGAGACATCCCTCCTTCCGTTAGAATGCGCTGCTATGAATCGATTCTCCCTGAGTTTTCAGATATGCATCTAAAACTTTCAGCCATTCCTCTTCCCATGAGAATGGCCGGCCCTAAAGAAGCGCTCCTCCATGCACTTGTACGCAAAAATTATGGCTGTACCCACTTCATTGTCGGTCGAGATCACGCCGGCCCCTCAGTGCGCAAAAAAGACGGCTCTCCTTACTTTGGCCTATCCGATAGTTTAGATCTCGCTTTAAAACACCAAAATGATATGGGCATTTCAATCCTTCCCTGTCATGAATTCTTCTATGTACCGGAAGAAAATGCATATAAACAAAAAAAAGATATTAGCCCGGATCAGCATATTGAAAGTATTTCAGGGACGCAGCTTCGTCAAAAACTCAAAAACAATGAATCAATCCCTACCTGGTTCTCCTACCCTCAAGTCATCGATATCCTAAAAAACTACTTTGGAGCCAGCAGAGGTTTTTGTGTCTATCTTACAGGGCTTCCCGCCTCCGGTAAATCAACACTTTGCCAACTTCTTAAAAACCACATCGAAGAACTCGATCGCTTTCAAAGAAGAGTCGTGATCTTGGATGCTGATATTATCCGAAAACACCTCAACGCCGAACTGGGGTTTTCTAAAGAAGATCGCTCTAAAAACGTGCGTCGCATCGGCTATGTCGCCTCTAAAATTGTCGAAGCGGGAGGTATTTGCCTCATCGCAAATATCGCCCCATTTGAAGCTGACCGCCAATTCAACCGCAAACAAATCTCAAAACAGGGCGGCTATTTTGAAGTCTTTGTCAATGTTCCTATCAGCGCATGTATCGACCGCGACCCTAAAGGGCTCTATCATGCAAGTATGAAAGGATACCTATCTCGCATGACGGGAATTTCTCAAGAATACGAAATCCCACAAAGCGCAGATATCGTCATTGATAATCACCAAGATCTCAACCGGGTGATGGATAAGCTCAAAAGCGAAATCTCTCCCCTGATCACCCACTATCTCTCAACTCAAAAACAGAGTCTTGAGGGAAAAGGGACAATCGAGTAAGATAAACCCATCTCAAAGGCATTCTCGAGTCCGAGAATGCCTCCCTTTCGGGGCAATAGCTCAGTTGGTTAGAGCAACGGACTCATAATCCGTTGGTCGCAGGTTCAAGTCCTGCTTGCCCCACATTTCTTTTTTGCTCCATAAGGCTGAAACTGAGGCGTTTGTGTAATTACGAGCGAATCAGCCCAAAGCGAGGTTCACATCCGTGGACCACTTGTGGACCACTCGCCTACAACAATTGGCGATAAGCACCGCTTCAAACAGCAGCTAACCTTTGAAAACTAAAACCAAAGGTAAGCTTGTGAAAGGCATCGACAAACGCACCCATAAAGACGGGACGGTTTCCTACCGCGCCCGCGTTCGAATCAAAGGACATCCGGTCCTCATCCAATCATTCACTTCCAAAACCCTCGCGATGAAATGGAAACGCGATACCGAATCAGCTGTTGAACAAGGCAAATATGCATATGACAAACCCGGCAGCAAAAATACTTTAGCGGAGCTGATCGACCGCTATATCGAAAGAGTTCTTCCGTCAAAGCCAAAAAATGCAAGAAACGTCCGCCAACATCTTCTCTGGTGGAAACAAGAACTTGGACATTGCCTCCTTTCAGATATTAAACCAAGCCTCATTGCGCAAAAGCGGGATGAACTCCTTTCAGGACTGACTTGTAAAGGCAAGATTCGTTCTTCCACAACCGTGGTTCGTTATCTTGCCAGCCTCTCTCATGTCTTCGCTATCGCGGTTAAGGATTGGGAATGGATCCAGGAAAATCCCATCATGAAAATCTCAAAGCCGAAAATTTCCAATGGAAGAACTCGCTTTCTCAACGATGATGAAAAGGAAAGGCTGCTATCTGCCTGCCGAGAAAGCGAATCAAAAGGACTCTACCCAATTGTTATACTAGCTCTTTCAACGGGCATGAGGAGAGGCGAAATCATGAATCTCAAATGGGGTGATATCGATCTGGGCCGAGGTTCGATCTTCTTACAAACCACAAAAAATGGTGAGCGGCGTTTTATCCCTCTTGTCGGAACAGCTCTAGATCTTTTGCGTTCAAAATACGCCAATCAAGCCGTTAACTCTCTAGTATTTCCTGCTCCACATGCTCCATGTAAACCTATCGACATCCGCTCTGCTTGGGAAACCGCTCTAAGCAAAGCAGGCATTTCAAACTTTCGCTTTCACGACCTTCGACATACAGCTGCTTCCTACTTAGCCATGAATCAAGCGAGTTTGCTAGAGATCGGAACTCTTTTGGGCCACAAAACCGTCCAAATGACCAAGCGGTACGCCCATCTCTCGAATGCACATATCCATTCAGCAGCGGTGGGCCTAAATGAGAAATTGTTCAGTAGTAAAAAATAAAATAGCATTCAGCAGAAAGGAAGCATTCCCAAAATCAGAAATTCTTTGAGGAAGAGACTAACCTTACGCATTGATTTAGAATACCCTAAAAAATTCATTTATTCTGACCGTTATTCTTAAATCAACCAACAAATCAAAATCAAATAAAATAGTTTAATTGTCATCAAATCAATATATCGCATTATTTGCATTTCTGATATCTTATTATACGTTAAATCAACAACTTAAAACGGAAAAGATGAAAAAAAAGGGCTTTGATCCACAAGACACAAAACCATTCAAATTAAGCCGATCAAAGATCGAGCTTTTTTGTGAATGCCCCTTTTGCTTCTACCTCGATCGCAAACTTGGAGTTGCGCAACCTGGAGGATTTCCGTTCAACCTCAACTCTGCCGTTGACTATCTCTTGAAAAAAGAATTCGATTTCTACCGAGCAAAAGGCGAAGCCCATCCGCTGATGATCAAACATCAAATTGATGCAATCCCTTTTCAACATGAAAAACTTGATGAATGGCGAAAAAATCTGAAGGGCATTTCCTACTTACACGAACCGACTCGATTTTTAGTGGCAGGAGCCATTGATGACGTTTGGATCACTCCTTCTGGAGAACTGATCATCGTGGACTACAAGGCGACCAGTAAAGCTGGAGAAATCAACTTAGATGCAGACTGGCAAATTAGCTACAAAAGGCAAATGGAAATTTACCAATGGCTATTCAGAAAAAACGGATTCTCAGTTTCCCCGACAGGCTATTTTGTTTACTGCAATGGCAAGAAAGATGTTCCCACATTTGACGAATGCCTAAAATTCGAGATCTCGGTCATCCCTTATCTTGGCGATGATAGTTGGATTGAGCCTAAATTACTTGAGATTCAAGCTGTGCTAACCGCTTCTCAGCCCCCATCCTCTCATGCCACATGTTCCCTCTGCAGCTATCGAATTGCTACCCAAACAGAATTAGGGGCAGTCCTGGCATGAGCTACAGAAATCAAAATCCAGAACAAATCGCTCGTGATAAAATAGATGCCCTCCTTGCACAAGCAGGATGGATCGTTCAATCAATCAAAAAATTCGATCCGAATGCAGGTCTTGGTATTGCAGTCCGCGAATATCAAACAGATGTTGGTCCCGCCGACTATGTTCTATTCATTGATAAGAAAGCTGTAGGAGTGATCGAGGCGAAACCCGAAGACTGGGGACACCGCATCACAACCGTCGAGGAACAATCTAGCGAATATGCTACTGCTAAGCTGAAATGGGTGAATAACAATGAATCCTTACCCTTCATCTACGAGAGCACAGGGGTAATTACACGCTTTACTGATGCAAGAGACCCAAAACCAAGATCACGCGAAGTATTCAACTTTCACCGCCCCGAAACTTTAAACGAATGGCTTCTTCAAAGAAACTCGATTCGAAGCCGACTACAGCAAATTCCCCTCCTTACCGAAGAAGGATTAAGAGATTGCCAAATCACTGCCATTAAAAATCTTGAACAGTCATTCAAAGATGACCGTCCTCGCGCTCTTATCCAAATGGCCACTGGCGCAGGTAAGACATTTACAGCGATTACCACCATCTATCGCCTTCTAAAACATGCGAATGCAAAGCGAATCCTATTTTTGGTAGACACCAAAAACTTGGGAGAGCAGGCCGAGCAAGAATTCATGTCTTTCATTCCTAACGATGACAACCGCAAATTTACAGAACTCTATAACGTGCAGAGGCTAAAATCGTCCTCCATTGCTAAAGATAGCCAAGTCTGCATTTGCACTATCCAGCGCATGTACTCCATACTAAAAGAACAGCCCTTAGATGAATCTGCCGAAGAGATCAATCCTGCCGAAATAGCTCAGGTAAAAAAACCAATCCCTGTTGTATACAACGGCAAAATTCCCATCGAGTTTTTTGACTTCATTTTTATCGATGAGTGCCATCGTTCAATTTATAATCTATGGCAACAAGTTCTAGATTATTTTGACGGCTACCTCATCGGGTTAACAGCCACTCCAGATAACCGCACCTATGGCTTTTTCAAGAAAAATGTCGTCAGTGAATACAGCCACGAAACAGCCGTTGCCGATGGAGTGAATGTCGGAAATGAAATCTATGTCATAGAAACTGAAAGAACAAAATTCGGCGGCACCATCAAGGCCAATCAACCAGTTCAGAAAAGAGAGCGTCTGACCCGCAAGAAAAGATGGGAGCAACAAGATGAAGATGAGTCCTATACTGTTAAGCAGTTAGACCGCGACATCGTAAATCCAGACCAGATCAGGACCGTATTGCGTGCCTTTAGAGATAGTTTACCGGATATTTTCCCTGGACGAAAGGAAGTGCCAAAAACACTGATTTTTGCAAAAACTGACAGTCATGCCGACGATATCATTCAAACTGTCCGAGAAGAATTTGGGATGGGGAATGAATTTTGCAAAAAAGTCACTTACAAGAATGAAGAAGATCCAAAATCAGTCCTCGCTCAATTTAGAAACGATTACTATCCTCGGATTGCGGTCACTGTAGACATGATCGCTACCGGCACAGACGTGAAGCCCCTCGAATGTTTATTGTTCATGAGAGACGTAAAGAGTCATAACTACTTCGAGCAGATGAAGGGGCGTGGGACACGCACATTTGGCCATGACGAATTAAAGAAAGTGACCCCCTCTGCAACCAGCGCAAAAACACATTATGTCATCGTTGATGCCATTGGAGTTACAAAATCCCTGAAAACTGCGAGCCAGCCTTTAATCACCAAACCTTCAGTGCCCTTAAAAGATTTAGCAATGAGCATCATGATGGGAGCGAGGGATGAGGATACGGTCAGCTCGCTGGCTGGTAGATTAGCGCGTCTCAATAAGCAGCTTGAGGAAAAGGATCTTCAGCGAATTAAAGAACAATCAGGCGGCACTGAGCTAAGCACTATCATAGGCAATCTCTTAGCTGCCATAGACCCCGACAAGATCGAAAAGAAAGCTCATGACATGCAACCAGTTGGAACCGCTACTTCACCAAGCGATGCAGACTGCTTGCGAGCTCAAGAGATTCTTGTAGGTGAAGCAGCTAATGTCCTGAATGGAGAAATGGTTGAACTCTTAGAGAATATTCGCCGTGATAAAGAACAGACGATCGACCATGATAATCTGGATGCCGTTCTACGTGCAGAGTGGGATGGAGACGCCAAAGAAAATGCTCAAAATCTGGTAAAAGAGTTCCAAGAATATCTGGAAATCCATCGAGATGAGATTGAGGCTCTTAGCATATTTTATAGCCAGCCTCAAAGACGTCGTGAAATCACCTATGACATGATCCGCCAAGTCTTGGACAAACTACGCCAAGATAAGCCAAAACTTGCCCCCTTGCGCGTATGGATGGCCTATGCCCAACTTGAAGAATACAAAGGCGTCCAACCGATTAACGAGCTCACTGCTTTAGTTGCTCTTATACGCCGTGCTTGCGGAATCGACAAAAAAGTGTCTGAATATTCTGAAACAATACGACGTAATTTTCAAAACTGGATCATGAAGCGACATAGTGGTGATAGTGAAAAGTTTAATGAAGAACAAATGGCTTGGCTAAGAATGATTCGCGACCATATTATCAGTTCTTTCCATATGGATAAAACAGATCTTGATATGGCCCCTTTTGACTCCAAAGGAGGCTTGGGGAAAATGTATCAGCTTTTTGGGAATAAAATGGATAATTTAATACAGGAATTGAACGAGGCATTGGTTATTTGAGTAAGCAAAACTGGGTAATAACTACTCTTAATGAAATCACCGAGATAAATCCAACTCTCGATAAATCTCTATTCCCTGACGATCTCACCGTTGCTTTTGTTCCTATGCCTGCCGTCGAAGCGGGCACTGGTAAAATCGATGTGAATAGCATTCGAAAATTTGGCGATGTAAAGAAGGGATACACTCCATTTCAGAAGAACGATATTCTCTTTGCAAAGATTACTCCTTGCATGGAGAACGGGAAAATGGCCATAGTTCCGACTCTTTCAAATGAAATCGGCTTTGGCTCGACTGAATTTCATGTTTTAAGACCGCGCGAAGGGATTAATCCTTCATTTATTTACTACTTTGTTTCTTCTGAAAAATTTCGATATGATGCTGAACACAATATGATGGGTGCTGTTGGGCAGCGCAGAGTTCCTACTCCATATCTTCAAAATCACCCCGTCCCACTTCCTCCCTTTGCAGAGCAGAAACGTATAGTCGCAAAAATCGAAGAACTTTTCTCTGAAATCGATAAGGGCATAGAAAGTTTAATGAAAGCCCAGGAACTCCTAAAAACATATCGCCAATCCCTTCTTAAAAACGCTTTCGAAGGAAAACTTACTGAAACATGGCGAGAAAAAAACTCAAGCCAGTGCTATAGCTTGAAAGGCCAAGCAATCCAAAAGCAGGAATTACAAAAACTACCCTTACTTCCTTCCTATTGGCAATACGTTCCTCTAAGTCAATTCATCGAAAATATTGATGCTGGGAAAAGCTTTAAATGTGAAGAAAGAGAACCAACTTCCGGAGAAGTTGGAGTGGCAAAAGTAAGCGCTGTGACATGGGGTGAATATAATGAATCGGAAAGCAAGACCTGCAAAGATCCAAATAAGATAAATCCAAAATATTACATTAACGAAGGGGATTTTTTATTTAGCAGAGCAAACACGATCGATTTAGTAGGCGCTTGTGTGATAGTCAGACAACCACAAAAAACCATAATGCTAAGCGATAAAACCCTTCGCATTAAGTTTAATTTTTTTGATCCTCTATACTTTCTTCTCTATCTTCGTTCTACTTATGGCCGTAATGAGATAATGAAAAGGTCGACTGGAAACCAAGATTCTATGAGAAATATAGGTCAAGAGCAAATCCGCAACATTATTATTCCTTTATGTTCAAAAGAAGAACATCTAGAGATCATCAAGATAGTGACTGAAAAACTTTTATTCGTTGAAAATATAGAAAAAAGCATCTGTGATGAGATTAAAAAATCCAAGATTCTGTATCAAAGCATCTTAAACAAAGCTTTCTCGGGAGAACTAGTTTTCCAAGAGGCGAACGATGAACCTGCCAACGTCCTTTTAGCACGTATTAAAGCCAAAAACAAAATTCAAAAGCCGCAAAAAAAGAAATCCAAACAACTCCAAAAGGTCGCCGTATGAACACAGCATCAATCGTATCCAAGGTTTGGAGCTTCTGTACCACTTTACGCGATGACGGTGTAAGCTATGGCGATTACCTTGAGCAGCTCACATATCTCATCTTTCTTAAAATGGCCGACGAATATTCTAAACCGCCCTATAATAGGAATGTGGGAATCCCAGAAGCCTATGGTTGGCAAACCCTTAAATCAAAAAAAGGTGCAGAGCTAGAAACACATTACCTTACTGTATTACGAGAGCTAGGATCTAAAAAAGGCATGCTTGGCCAGATCTTCACCAAAGCTCAGAACAAAATCCAAGATCCTGCCAAACTTTATCGCCTCATCCATATGGTCGATGAGACTGAATGGGTAGTCATGGAAGCTGATATCAAAGGAGATATCTACGAAAGCCTTTTAGAAAAGAATGCTGAAGATACGAAATCTGGAGCAGGACAGTACTTCACCCCTCGCGCGCTTATCAAGGCCATGGTGGAATGCATCCGCCCCGAGCCTGGCAAAACGATCGCGGATCCCGCTTGCGGAACAGGAGGATTTTTTCTTGCTGCCTATGATTTCATCATCAATTCGAACAAATCTCAAATAGATAAGAGTCAAAAAGCCTTTTTAAAGCGAGAAACCTTCTATGGGAATGAAATCGTCCCAAACACACGTCGCCTTTGCCTCATGAATATGTTCCTCCATAACATTGGTGAGATCGACGGTGATACCCCAGTTTCTCCGAATGACGCTTTAATTGCAGACAGCGGACAGCGATTTGACTATGTTCTCGCCAATCCTCCCTTCGGGAAAAAGAGCAGCATGAGCTTTACCAATGACGAAGGAGAGCAAGAGAGAGATGATTTAACCTACAATCGCCAGGATTTCTGGGCAACGACCTCCAACAAGCAGCTCAATTTTGTGCAGCACATTCGAACGATACTCAAGACAACAGGGCGAGCTGCTGTGGTAGTGCCTGATAACGTCCTTTTTGAGGGTGGTGCAGGGGAAATCATTCGGAGAAAGCTTTTAGAGAATACCGACTTGCATACCATTTTGCGTTTACCCACTGGTATTTTTTACGCAAATGGAGTCAAAGCTAATGTGCTCTTCTTTGACAACCGAGAAGCCAGCCCTTCTCATTGGTCAAAAGAGGTCTGGTACTATGATTATCGAACAAACATTCACCACACGCTGAAGAAGCAGCCAATGCGTTTTAGCGATCTACAAGACTTCGTTCAATGCTACACCCCACAAAATCGTCATGTCCGCAAAGAATCCTGGGATCCTGAGACTAACCCAGAAGGCCGTTGGCGCAAATACACTTATGAAGAGTTGATTGCCCGAGACAAAACCAGCTTGGATATTTTTTGGCTTAAAGATAAAAGCCTGACCGATCTTGACAATCTCCCCGACCCGGAAATACTGGCATCTGAGATTATTGAGAACCTGGAAGCGGCTCTTGCGAATTTTAAGAACGTATCAATATCGCTTAACTAAAAAATCCGTCTAAAATTCACGTTCTTCTCTAATTTTTGCTCCCTTAACATGTTCTGAGAGAACAGCAACGTATTTTTCTAACCATCTTCGTACTCGCATTGAAGTTTCCTTTTTAAGCCATTCATGCGCAAGTTCGTGTTTACTCTGAAAATATGCACTTTCGGGCCCTACCCAACTACCAGAAAAGAAATTCGATAAAAGTACGTCTTGAACCTGCTCTTGATCCCCATACCTATTTAGTAGCTCACGCACGAGAAAGCCTGCAGGTTCCTCAGTTAGCAAGGGAGGAGCTATGCCCGCAATAGAAACTGCTCGATTAGTTGGTGCTTCCGCAATCCAATCAAGGATAACTTTCGGGGGAAATAGTGTCAGATGAAGGCCGCTAGAGTTGAACCAGTGAGTGAATCTGAATATTTCAATTTCTTTTAGTGTGTCAAGCTTTGAAGCAATCATAGACCAGCATTGTTCGGGGTAAGAGGCAATAATTCCTTGGATAATCTTAAAAGTTGAATTATCGGAATGAAAGCATCCAATGTCTTTAGAAGATTTATCAAGAACAGCTTGAAATACCTCGCATTTCCTCTTAGGAAATTGAGATATAAATTGTTCAGCCAGAATATTCCAATGATACTCATGTATTGAATGACAAGGGGGTGAAACATTGATGGCCTTTAGGAGCCGCATTGTGAGATCTTCAGGGAGTTTTTTCGGCGCTTTTTTATTACAGTATATGTCTTCCAAAAGTTCCAAAGCATTGAGAATTTTGCCTGCTTTTTCGAACCGTTCAGCAAGCTTTTGAATATTTACTAACTTCAAAAATTTTAATCCCTGGGAATGATGAAAACAAAGAAGACTATCTATGTCGAGCTTCCCTGCATCATACTCATGGAGTAGTTGTTCAATAGAGGTGTCTGTAAAACCAGAATCTCGAATTAACATCCCAATTAATTTATAGAAGATGATATCACCAATTAGCCCAAAAACAATCTCTTCCCACTGAGTTGGGCTGGACTCGAAGATAGCTTTCAAATAGCCTCCTAGGAATAGGGAGGAAGGATTTACAGGATTTTGTCTATAGGCATCAATGATTGGCATAAGCAGACTCTTTTCACTATCACATTCGCCTATATCTTTCCCAAATTGAAAGACAACTCTATTTACCTCTGTTATAAGATTAGGAAGCTCTTTTTTGACCAGATCACTATTTAACACAGCCTCCGAAGCAAGATTCTTAATCCGCTGATTATAAGTATCATCATTTCTTCCATTTTCATCGAAATGATCATTATAACCGCTTAAATGAATCCATCGTCTGATGTGCGAAGAAAAAGTTGTGCCGGTAATCCGGGCATCAATCGCTTTGAGGCTAGCGATGAGAGCTAACGGCAGTTCTTGAGATTTAAATCGTATTAGATGGGTTAATGTATCTAAAAAATTACTTATATTTGTTGCTTTGTCATCCGCCAGTTCATTCAGTGTTTTAAGAATGGGTTCTCTCATCCAGTCGAAATCTAATAGATATCTTGCTGAATCGATCAGATTAGAATTAGCCTCTGCGCGATCATCAATACTCCACTTTCGGCTGGCATCAGCAAGAAGCTTCCAAATAATTTGGTATGCATCTTTATACTCATCCCATGTTTTAGGCATCCAAGGCGAAAGAGTTTGCCGTAATCCTTGGTACTCGGAGCCAACAATGCGAAATCCAGAATGTATGGGTAAAGAAAGAGCCTTGCGGCAGGCGATGAGCCCAACCTTACGCGTGATGGAAGAAGATGAATTAAGAGCGTTTTCTAAAACGGGTAATCGCTCTAAGGGAGTGGCACCTGTAGGGGAAAATCCTGGCGCGAGACTGAAAAGATCAGCAAAAGCACCTTTGGAATTGTTTGAATGTGTTTCGTTTTCAGTTTCAGCAAGCCTACGCAGAATCTCAGCAGCTCGGCAAAATAAATGTGGCCACCAGGCAATTTTTTCAAGAGCCCAAACCACGTCTTGCCTTCCTTTTTTAAACGCCAAAAGATTCTCATAGCTGCATTGACCAATACTTGCCTCAATATAGGTTAAAGTCCTTTCTGGGGACGCAAGAGCCAGTTCGTTAAGAAGCTTTAACTCCGTCGAATTTAATACCTTTGACTTGTAAAATGGCCCTTCAGTACCTAGCAATTGTTTAATTTCTTGAGCCGCAACTTGGGAAGCATGGGCATAAGGAAACATTCTCCCAAACCATAGGTAGAGTTGAGGGGGCATGTTGTCCATTGAATCCCCTTCGAGGAAGCCGCGACCGTTTTCGTTCCAAAAGCGAAGCCACAAATAAATATGCAGCGCTTTTGGAGTGATACGAAGAGTTGTTTCCCCTTGAAGAATACGCTGTCGTTTCAGCTCTTGGATGATCGACTGGAACTTACTCCAAGTGACTGTAGGATCAGCCTTATTTATGAGGCCCCAAATAAACTTTGCCTCTTCTGTTACAGGAGACTCAAAACCAAATCTTTCAAATAGAGATAAGTATTTCAAAACGAATAGCTTGTTTTGAACATCAGCACTTTCTAAAGAACTGTATCCAGCTATAAATTTATCCCAAATTGAAACAGTAGATGGCTCTCGAAAAAGATTTTCTGGACAATCCCGTAGATTTTGTCCAATCACATGAGCAACTCGAGCAGAGCCTGAACAAAATTCAGCCCAACGTCTCAAATCAGAAGTTGTTCCAATGTAATTTTTGATTATTTCATTAATTTTATCTTCTGGCAAAAGAGGGCATTCAAGTACACATTCCAACTCGTCATTAGTCTCGTAACCGCTTTGATCAATTGAAATAATTCTACATTGATTTGATCGATTACGTAACGAATTCCAAATTTCCTTACATTTTTGTGAAGAGCAATTATCAAGTACCAAGATAACAAAATATTCAGCATCGGACCTACACAAGCTGTTGAATAATGAGCCACTTTGAAAATCTTCTGCATTAGGGACATAGACAACTGACGAAAACAAGGCATAATGAGATAGTATTTCTAAAGCAAGGCGCGTCTTCCCCACACCAGAATCTCCTACCAATCGAATATGACGGATTTCGTCCTTAAATAAATGTTCACGTATTTCTAGAATTAGACGGTTTCTCTGTTCATCCAGGCAGAAAGCTTGTGCCATGTCTTGATCCAGCTTCCAGCTTGAGTAATATTTAAATTTCCATTCCTTTCGATCGGTAAGTTGCAAACATAGGGAAAGAAAGGGGGAAATCATCCCGATCAAATGCTGCTGCCCCCATACTTCTACTTTAGCATTTGGATAGCCACACTGCGCGAAATGCGATACAAGGTGAGCTTTAGCATCCGAAATCTGTTCTGGGGTTAGATCCTTTCCAAAGCAAACTAATACATATCGCCCATTCTCTTCTAAACACCTCAGAACTTCTTTACCGATTTTTTCTCTTAAAACATGCGATAGCCCACTTTTGCCGAATAATTCTTTTTGAACCCAAGATTTATTCCAAGGTTTGGCGCTACTCCCAGCTTTTATCTGAAAATAATTTTTCCCCGGCAAGATAATACTATCTGTAGCGATAAGAAGCCTATCATTCACTCTTGCATCAATTCCCCCATCGGGGAGCTCTGATTCACAAATATCAATATCATTGATTGGAATGCCTATTCTGCGGGCTTCGCAGTATAGAAAATCTCTAAATGTTCGAGTTGCTTGAATCCCATCCAGGCGTGAAAGATCATCTACTCCGACTGAAAAAATTGTAGTTGTCCGACGAATCATATTAGAGCATCTTTTTCGCTCCAAATCATAAATTTGGCGCGCGGAAGCACCTTTACAAGCCCTATCTCCGGATTCCCATCGAACTATCGTTATCTTTGAAACTCCCAGTTCTTTTGCGAATTCTTCTTGAGTCAACCCAAGCAATCCTCGAATGCGCCGGATTGCTTGCGGTTCGATTGTCCTTACTTCAGACTCACTCATCTGGAAACCTATTTTGCTAAACTTCCATAAAGTTATCCAAAGGATAACATTATGTCAAATGCATCTTCTTGAAAAACGGAAAATATTTGCGGGATGGGTGGAGGTTTTGCTAGGGTATTTTCTCTTTTTATTAGCTCCGCAAAACCCCTCCCTAAAGTCTCCCCACTGCGCCTTGTCGGATGCTTACAATTTATCACTTTGCAGCCCCCGAACTATCCTCTGACTTTTCAAAATCTCCTCTTTGGACTTTCTAAAATCTTCCTGCAGGATCTGAAGGGGATGGTTTAGCGTAATCGGCATAAGTTGCCCATGCTCTAAAATTACCATTCTGTCATTGGGGATCTTTTCCTCATTCTGCTTAGCTTGAGCAGTATAGCCATTGCTGCTAAGAAATTGGTTGTACTCCCAAGCAAGCTTTTGCTGAGGAGTCATACTTTTTCGATTTTCCTTGGGAAGCTCAGGGAGGCTAGGCTGTTGACAAACCCACATCATCAGCCCGATGGGGCTGTCGACATTGTGCTTTCTTCTCACAAATTCCGCAGCATGAGCCACGCGATGTTCGCTATAGCACATCAGTGATTTCTTCTCCTGATCGCTCAAATCCAATCCATCCAGGCATTTGTAAACAGTGCGTGAATAGGCTGCTGCAGCTCTTTTTTCTTCTTCTTTTTCTTCTTTCTTTGTTAGTGGTTCTGGATTGGTTCTCGATTGGTTTCTATCCGGTTCTTTTATGGTTTTTTGGTGGTTGTTAACTGGTTCTTTGGGTGGTTCCTTTTCTCGATTTTTCATTGACAAATCTGATGGTTCTTTTGATGGTTCCCATGTGGTTTCTTTTTGGTTCTCTAGTGGTTGCTGAATGGTTTTCGCGTGGCTGTAATTTGGTTCTTTTTCTAAGGCTGTGCACGCCTTTATAGGCCCTTCATCCGATTCAGCATTGATGTCAAAAATGGCTTTGTTAGTGAGAACTGCAATAGTCCCTTGATTGGTTTTTCGGAAAGTCGCAAGACCGTGTGCTTCAAGCCTCAGTACCGCATCACGATATTGCTGCCTGGACAAACCAATCTTTTTATGATCGCCAACGAGTGCTTCGTTAGCCTTGAGTTGATAGATTGAATAAGCGGGATCCATCCGGTTTGCACGCAAAGCAATCTGCGTCAACAACGCGAAAGCTGGAAGGCTGAGTTCTAAAAGTGCAAGCCCCTCTCGATAAAGTTTTACGAATCCTTCGGAAGTTATCATGGCTGTACTGCGATTTTAGCGTTTTCCTGGACTTCGGGCTCCTTTTTGCGGGGTCTGTATTTTTTCTCAGATACCCACTTGAAAAAAGCCTTCTCATCAATGAGCCAAGTGCGATTCCCCCTGTGTCAGCGTAGTTGTCGCATCTAACTAGACCAAAGGAGTCTGAATATGATGAAGACAAAATATTCAAAAGCATTTAAAATAGAAGCTGTTAGGAAGGTAATGTCAAGAAGCTCTGACACCTCTATTAGTGC
>JAIPIG010000020.1 GCA_021734805.1 Simkaniaceae bacterium | reverse complement strand
TTAATCCCTCTTCAACTTGAAGCAGCTAAAAATATTATAGGGAACTTTGATGCTATATTTTATGCTGGAGATTTTGGAAATGCTATTAATCGATATGACTATTGGTTTACACACTCTGCTGCTCTATTTGCTTCATTACAGGGAAAGGCTAAGGTTGAAATAAATGGTGATATTTACAAAGGAGCAGAATTGATTCAAACCATTCCTATTATTCCTGCATTTGGTAATCATGATGTCCCAGATTTTGGGCAGATTAAAATAAATCCAAGAGTTCCGGAGTGGCAATTCTTCAATAATATTTTCTCTCTTCCTTTAGATGAGACATCTCGTGCCCCATATTACTCAATAAAAATGGGAAAGCAATATTTAATTGTGCTGCCTGTGGCTCGGGTATATCAATCGGATTTCAGTTATGTGCCAATAGAAGAAGGAAGCGAGCAATATCAATGGCTATTAAATGAGCTTCACAGTGAAGAATTTCAAGAGGCTGAGTTTCGAGTAGTCATGATGCATCATCCCATTTATACTTTGAATCCAGATCCATTTAATTTTATCTGTACTACGAAAGAAAAATTTTTCCTCATAAAAAATATTAATTCTTTAGCCGAAACCTTAGGTTCTCTTTTTGAAAAATACAAAATTGATTTGGTTTTTAATGGACATGACCATATTTGGAATCATTTTGTAAGTTCTGGAGGAGTACACTATTTATCTTCATGTCAAGCAGTTGCAGAAAATAAAAATAATTGGCTATTAAAGAAATGCTCTAATGGTTTGGATCCGGTATTCCCAAATAAAAACCAGTTCAGACTAGATGGTAAATTGGTTCCATATCCAGTGGGACCTGGTGCTGTTTTCAGTGTATTAGACACAAAAACTAAACAAGTTATAAGCTATTTTAGCTTTTTTCAGGGAACAACTCTTCAATGTATTGAATTTGACGCATTTACCTTTTCACGGGCACCTCAATACTAAATAGAAGTATTAAAAAAAAATAAAAAAAGATGTTTTTAATATTTTTTTGTATATTCCTACTGGACTTTTGACAAGCCAGAGAGCTTTGCCAAAGAGAGTAGCCTCACCATAGCAAAGTGGTGTCAACTGGCATTGTTGCAAAAGTAGATTTTGAGGATAAGGCTGTCTTAACTGATTGTTAATTTATCCAATATCTTGCAACATTTTGTTCATCATCATGCATTTGATATGACCTTCAACGATTTGTCTGGCTTCTTCTCGAGAGAAGAAGCCAGGGCCGAATAGTTTTTTCAGACGGGAAAAAGCTGTTTCCGCAAGGGATCGTCGTGAATAACCGGTTAGCTTACCCCATAGACTACGTCCTATTTCATCGTAACCAAGACCTCTCATTTCTGCTGCAGATTTCCCCCTCCCTTTGCTACTATCGGACCATCTTGCATTTTTTCTTAGGAGGGATTAAACAGCATACTCCCTGATGGTGCGACTATCGTAAGCGCCATCGGCTAGCACACGTTTTACACTACCACCACTCTGCCGAATAAGATCCTCAGCTTGTTTACTATCAGCAACACTGCCATCTGTGATTTTAACACCAACAATTTCCTGAGTAGCTTCATCGACTGAGACATGCAATTTGATCCACTTACGTCGTTTGCTTTTGCCATGCATTTTGACTTTCCATTCAACCTCTCCATAAACCTTAAAACCTGAGGCATCTAGTAAGACAACGGATGCTCTGTGGTTACTCAATTTAGGCAGAGACCGGGCTAATTCTTTTGCCCTATGACAGATTATCGAATAGGATGGGAGAAGAAGATCACTTGCTAAAGATTGCAGGGTGCTTTTGCTGAAGCCCTCCAACGCTCTGTATGGAAGGGAGAATTGAACTTTTAGTATCAATAAGATTTGTATGAGTGGAGTGCCAAAAACACGGGGCCTGCCCCGTGTTTTTATCTTCTTGTTATTGAGTAGGGAAGCATCAAGATAAAAAGTTAGGCTTCCTCTTTTTACTAAACTCGTGTTATATTGTGACCAGTTGCGTGCACGCATCTACTTGAACTCCTTGCTTTGCTTTAGTCGGCGACAAGGAGTTTCTTTATTTTAAGAATTTTTCGCTATCCATTTTTCAGGTAAGAATCAAAGAGTCGGGACTTATAGCCGGCTTTTCGCCGGCAGGGGCAAGGCCCCATCCTCGCCAAAGGCGAGGACAAGTCCCTCCATATTCAAAACGATCTGTTTGATTGGACTTTCTCTAGGGACTTTTGCAACAACGCCGCCAATCATTGGATATTGAAAAAACCGGAAGGCAAGAGTGGAAACAGAAGAGATATACACTTACTTTAGGGCAGCAGGGAAGCGGTGGGTAGTGGAAAGGAGTTTTTCATGGCTAAAAAGAAAGTGCAGAAGGCTACTGATGCGCTGGGAAAGATTGCCAAATGTGTCGGATGCCTTTGCTCAGTTAGGGTTGATATTTATGTGGTTGCAGAATTTATTAGGATAGGCTCATACAAAGGCCCTCTAATATTGTTCAATTAATTTCATGATTTTTTCATAAAATGCATTATTTAAATCAATACATTCATTTAGATAATCTGCTGGTGGAACAACACAATTTTGAATATCCTTTTCTAAGTTATCTGAAAGTAACACAAGAGGATATTTTAATGTATCAAACTTGCTTGACCAATTTCCATTTATAATGACTTTTTTATTCAACAACAAGCCCCAATAAGCGCCATGAAAAGACGAAGTAATTATAACTTCTGATTCACCTATAAACCTTATAATTTCTTCAATTGTATACTTTTTTAAATTCATGTTAATTTGAGGAAATTGAGGTTTATTTATTAATTTAAGCCACGCGTGATTGACAATGCCAATTCTTCTTTTTATTTCATATTTTTGTTTTAGATATGGAAGCTTACAACTTACACAAGGAACATAGACATGGTTTTTATAATAGTTATCCAAATAATCTCTTCTACCAACCAATATAAAATGCTTTAAAACATCCTTTTTTATATCAATGAAATTAGCACTTAATTCCCAGTCAATTTCATTAACATTTAAACGGTTAGATCCAGACCCCCAATGAAAACATTTATTACTTAAATCCATATTATTATATAAAGAAGATAGAGGTTTTGTTGTATCCAGTATTCCTCCACCACCAAAAATAATAATTGCATCTTTTAATTTGGTCTGATTGTTTTTTTCGTTATTTTTAAATTCTTGAAGTTCTATTTTAATAGTCTGATAGTTTTTAAAATCATAATAAAGATCAGGACAGCTATAATAATCCCCTGCATTAAATGCACAAGGAGAAACAAAATAAATTGTTCCTGCAGAGATCTTTATAAAAAAAAGACTAAGCAATGCTAGAAAAAGATATGTTTTCTTCATTTTTTACACTCAATTTTATGAAGTGAGCCCATTTGGTTGGACAACTTTTTAAGTCAAAGTTGTTTGCTTCATCAGTTTCTTGTTTCTTCTTTTGAGGGAAGGGCTGCTGCTGGTTTGGCAGCATATCACAATAGTTCGTTTCTCAACAATTGATTTGGTTACACAAGATCATTGCATTCTGCTCAAAGTCAACCACAATACCCTTATATCCAAAGGTAAAAGAAAGCACAAAAGCCCCGTGCTTGCGCCAAGCGGGTGACATTATTTTGCGGATGCATGATACACTTCTTTACTTTTATTAAGTTCATTAGAGGAAGATAAATGTCATCCAGCACATTGGTCTCTTAAATTCAGTTAAGTTGGACGCTGTTACATAATTCATTTTTACCTAACATGCTCATTATTAGTTTTTACCACAGAGATCACAGAGGCACCGGAATGTGCATTTTCTTGATTTTTCTCTGTGTACTCTGTCTCGACTTTAGGCTTTCTGTAAAAAATAAGTACACATTTTGCAATGCCAAAACCTAATCTTAAGCAGCCGCCAGCTGCTCGATGATTTCTTTGAGCTCTATATCCTCTATTTCGCTATTTTTGTTGAACCTGTGCATATATTTTGTCCTCAGTATCTTCATTCTTACATAAGCTAAAACGTCAGAAAACGTCACATGGTTTTTTTTGTACCAGGAGCTAGTTTGAACAGGAATATCTTCACCTTTTGATTTTGCAGTTGCCAATGCCAATAGGTTGATAATGGAGTATGATGCAAGAATACATGGGGTTATTCTATCGATTGCATTGTCTGACCATTGTCTTTGTGTTTCCATTCCAAGATGGCGTCGAGCTTCTTCAAAAGTAACCTCAAGTTGCCAACGAAGGACAAATGCTTCTATTACCCTAATTGCAAGTATGTTAACATCTGTACTAAACAACACCGCAGCTTCCCCATTATTATTAGAATCCCGAGTTAAAACCCACCTAATCGGAACAGGTCGAATTCCATAACCGTACCAAAGACATGTTCCGGTTAAAACATCCATCTTCTTTTTCTTTCCCCCATACCATAATATTTCGAATGTATCCCAAACCATGGAAGGATCTTTTAGGATCACTTTAAACATTGGTAATCTTTTACCTACGAGTTTTTTACGACCTTTTTGGGCTTTTCTTCCGGAAATTCAAAGGTTCTAGCATCTAGGCGCATTCTAGAAACCAATGTAATTCCTAAATCAATACAAGTGTTTGCTAAAGCATAAGTGGCAAAAGCACTGTCAGCAATAATTGTGATTTTTTTTGGGTGCTTAATCCAACGACGTAGTAGCATGGCAACCTGGCAAGTCCATTTAGTCAATGTTTTATGCTTTTTCGATTTTTTAAGATCTTTTGTATTCTTAGACGTTGATAAAGGGGTTTCCGGTGGCATTAAAATTGATAAAAAAGGTAAAGCCACCCCTTGTTTGAACCAAGGAAATTTAAAATGGATTGCAACAACTAACCAATTTAACCCGGGAACTAGGACTTTTCTACCCTTGCTTGATCTGACAGCATCTCTTTGGATACCCAAGCCTTTAATTTTAGGTCCTTTTCTACGTTCAACTGTAGAATCTACTGAAATTTCAATCTCTCCCGGAATTAATGAAACAATATAGAGAAGAAGAATTTCAGCACCCTTTAGAGTTGACCATTTAGCTTTCCTGAAGAAATCGTGATATCTAGAGTAATTTTTAACGTTTCTTAAACCAAGAGACTTTAAAATTTCAGAAATAGTTCGTTTTCCTTTGCATAGAACATGTCCTTGAAGTAACTCAAGAAAGTTCATATAGGAGGGCTTCGAAAAAAAAAGGGGCAAAAAAATAGAGAGAACAGATAACTTTGCAGCAGGCAAATCGAACATAAGAAACCTTTTATTCTTGGTGAAAAAAAAGTTAACTTATAAAGATTTGCCTTTTTTTTTGTGATGAAAAGAATGTTTTTTTTCAGAAAGCCTAAAGTCGAGTCTGTGCTCCCTGTAGTTGTTAAAACCCTTATGGTCAATAACCTGATAGTTTATCGAATTATGCAACAGAGCAACTACTTATTATCAAAATTCAGGAAATTCAGATTTTGACATACTTCCCACTAAAGTTGGTGGACCTGTATCTCCAGGCCAAGGATGATCTGGATAATAAACTTTGAAAAAAGGGAATTCATCACCAAAATCGAACACCCCCTTTATATGGTTTTTGCGATCTAAAGGATGAATAACTTTTCCAAAGACATTTTTTTCTGGGAAATAATTACAGTCATGCAAGAGAACATACTCTGAGGTGTGTTTAAATATTTTAATAGTTTCATATCTAGCAAGCCAGGGAGATTGATCTACAAAACAAATAGAATATTCTTGTGAATTAATGTACTCACAATTCTCAAAAAATTGAATCCAATGATCTGGGGATCCGTTATCTTTCTTACCAGGAACGAAGAAAAATTTGTGCCATCCGGAATTATCCTTCTCATATCCCTCCCCTAAATATTTCAATTTGAATCTATCTAACCACTGCTTATCATCATCAAGGGTGATTAATATACGCGATGTTTTTTTACATAGAGCATGCAAAAGATCCGTACTTGAATTACCACAGCCGAATTCAATAATTGGACCCTCTGTCTTAAGTATAAGTTCTTTAAGGACATGCTGATGAGTTGCGTATGGGTCAGAATAAGTAAGTTCCTCTCTTTCAGAAGACCAAGCAAATGTCATTAATATATTGCTCAATAATAAAAACTGAATCTTTTTAAATAATACACTCATATTTTAACCTAGTGATAGTTTAACTGATATCTTTTAAGATATTACTCAAACATAATTTGATATTTTATTTAATTTATTGTTCTAATCCCTCAATTAATCTTGAATAGCACCATAATTCGTATTTCATGTGGTTTGTTTAAATGCATGATAAGAAACATAATCAAAAAACCTTAGCTTAAAGTGTTTATTGAGATCCTTATATTGTCCATCAATCGAACGTAGCTTGCGAATTTTGTATTGAGGGCTTCGAGCCACAAAAAAATTAAAATAGATTTCATATTCTGAAGCACCAGAAAAAAAATGCTGCGTTTTGTCAATTTTCTGACAAAAAACCTCCCAAAACGGCCTACTATGAGTGGCCTCGACAATAGAAAATAAATCCTCTAATACAGGTCTTTGATAAAGCATGTGATGTGTAATTCCTGAAAATTCTTTAAACACCTTTGATAAACCCGGGACAAGCTTTGCTGCATGAACAAAATAGGGAATATGGTACTCATCACTAACATTAAATAACGGCCATCCATCTTCATTCTGAAATTCTGTTGGCCTTATAAATACCGTATCAGAGTCAAGTATAAGTAGATTATTGGATAGATCCGGAACAACTTGGTATGCATATAATTTTATTAGTTGTTGATAGATCCAGCCAATACGATTATCGGGGTGGGAAATATAATTTGAAGCAGCTTGCTTATCACCTTGGAAAAGCGCAAATGCCACATCAAGTTTAGTAAATGGATAATTCTCTTCAGAAAACCATTCTGCTTCCCAACTTAACCTGTTTTTTGAAACAACGATAACCCTACGAATATCCTTACCATTTTTCCTTATTCCTCGAATCGCATGATTTAAAATCCGAACATCTTTTTCAACAGATGGAATAATCACATCTATGAATCCCTTTTCTAAAGGATATTCAATATTTTCGCTAAAACCTGCACCCTCTACAAATACATTTAGCAACAAAACAAGCATTAATAAAATGAGTTTATGCATATAATTCACTCTAAAACTTCACATCAACTAATTAAATCTAATTTTTAAAAGAACCATTGAAACTATTATATATCTCTGCAGATAAATCCGTGCATCTAGATTCAACTTGATGGCTCTTTCGTCGATCAAATAAAAAGATCTCATATAATAATTGACCTCTATTAGATGAAAAAATCACCTTACCATTATTTTTTATTAGCTTCTCTCGAATATACCTTGTATGAATTCCCGTATTTTGCGGATTCTCAATTAATACGACAGGAGCTAAATTCAATAGGTGTTCAATAGCCTTATCAAAAGTATCAAATGAATCTGAATTTCTGTGCCTTAAGTGATGGATGACAGAGAATGCAAGAACAACATCAAACTTTTCCTTCTTTGATATTTCTTCGAGGTCTTTTAAACAAACTTTTTTCTTAAGCAAAGTGAGTTTCTTCAATTCACTATTTGCCATGCATAGACCATGAAGTAAATCCCCTGTTTTCCAGTGTTTAGCAGAATTTAGATACCCATCTTCAATCATAATGCAACGAGCGCCGAATTCATTTGCCATTCTAAATGAAAAGTACCCTTGAGATGCTCCCAAATCTAATGCTTTGAAATTTTTTGGAAGCGAACCTAAAACTTTTCTAATCGCATTATAACGATCTTCAGAAGATCTAATCCCTTTCTTTATCACTTTATTATTAACAAGGATATCCTGATATATTTCCGGCATTTCATTAATTAAATCCCCCCATTCCTTTATAGTCGAATCATTCTTGTATTTTAAAATCAATTTTTTCCAGTATGGAAAAAATAATTTCTCATTATTAAATTCCTTGTTCCTGAATTCAATCCATTTTTTTTCTAAAAATTTTTGATTGATTTCCCCCCAATCTCCGACTACAAGAACAGGCAAACCCTCAAAAAGATCATCCAATGTCGAACTCATTACAACAGGAATCCCTCCCATATATAACGTCTCCCATGTGCGATGACAATCGATTCCGTTCCCTCGAGGACTTAAGACAAATTTTGATTTAGCTAAATCTAAAAGATACATTAGATGGCTCTTGATCTCAGGAGTATAGCAATAGGCCTTATTGCTTAATAATTGCCACAACCGAACTCGCTCTTTTGGAAATGATCCATTAGAAAAATTCATTGTTAAAAGGTACGACTTACTAGATTGAGCTGCCCGTTTTTTTGCTAAATTAAATGTTTTGATAGAGCCATGATTCCAATATTGATTCGCAATTCCTATTGGGATTGGTATTAATTTATTATGACGATAATTATCTACATTTTGAGCAAACCACACAATTAATTTAGAATCATCTAAATACCGCGCAAAATTTTCTGAAATGGGGTCATCACTATTATGCGAAATCAAAATATAGGGATTTAAAATTCGATGATGTTTTTCATTAAAGAAACCCTCTAGCATATCCGTTTTCACAAAAATAATATCACCCGATTTCACCTTCATCGGATCAAAAGAAACTGTAGTTTCATCATAAAGAAAATCAGCAATTCCTCTGAATGTATCTCCACTTAAATATGGAGCACTGGAATTACGAATTTGAGAATTAACGTTTTGGAAGCAAAAAAAGGTTAAAAAAAGAAATATAGAAAAAAAACCAGCTCTTTGTATTCCTTTTCTACCTAATTGAATAAAATTTTTCCAAACGTTTTGAATGTACATGTAAATTATAAATCCTTCTTTTTTTATTTTTATATATTAAAATCGGAACAAGTCTTTCTTCGTGGTCTCGCTCCCAATCAATGGACATTTTTGATGAGTTAATCAAGCAATGCGGATTGACATAACCAAATTTAACATCTCCATTTCTCGGATCAATTCCACCCAAAAACTGTCCTAAATAGGCTGCATCAAAAACCCCTTTGAATTGATTCACATGATTGCAAAAGATCTGAGGAGTAACACTTTTAACTTTTTCCTTTAGAATATATTCTTCATCAACTATTGGCAAAGTGTCAATCCAATTCAAGCCATATTTTTTTCTAAAATCCCCCATTATATACATATCATCTAAATTTTCTTGAACACAAGTAGCCATGTGTCGAGTCAACTTCTCAATAGAATTGACGCTGTTAAAAAATACGAATCCGGGAATACATCGAGTGTCAGTGTCAAAAGTTGCCCCAATTCCTTTGTAATAGTTGCATAAAACGGGCATTAGTTTTTCTATATCAACATAAATCATGACATCAGACTCTAAATGTACAACCTTAGATAGATTTTGTTGCTTCATCAACTCCTCAAGAAAAAAAAATCGCTCAGATGCAAAGAACCAAAACCCCTCTCTAAAAGAACGATTTAGCTTAGAATGTTTAATAAAAAAAGAATGGTGCGCTGTTGGATTTAAATCTTCATATGCAATACCTTTCACAGCAAACTCATTCAAGAATTGAGCATTTTCTTGGAGCACTGTTTTTGCGGCAACCATAAAAATTTGGCAAGAATTAAATAAGCGGGCTTGCTTTATTGCTATAGGCAAATATTCCGGCAATTTTTTTCCGATATGTACAAATGCGAGACAAGGAGTATTGTCTGTTCCCTCACCGTGATGAAAAAAAACAAGTAATATAATGACCCAAAAAATCTTTAGTATAAATCTCTTCATAACAGCTACTTTTAAAAAATTTTTTACCAATTTTTACATCTACATCATCAATAACCAAGTCTCCCCCCTTCCAATGGAAGGCCTTTGGCCGTATAGAAAGCATGTAATCCCCAATTATTGATGCACAACGCGAGAAATTTGACTCACTATAAATTAGACAATCAAATTGAAGCATAGAAAAAAAATCTTCTAGAACACCTAATTGATTTTGTATATCTGATTTACTTGATTCAAATTGGATTTGATGACCATTAAATTCACGTTGAAAGGCTGCAACTAAACTTGAATGATTAGAATCATCAGTGAATACATTTACATATAAGGGGACATAATTAAAAAACTTGTGCAAGTTTTTAAGTTGTTCAACATAAAACTCAAAGGGAGGGAATTTAAGAGGGTAAAAAACACTTATTCCTTCTCCATCATATTCTTTTCCCTGTCTGATATGAATAGCCACATTGATTTTATCCTTAGAAACAGCAACTAATTTCAATGGTTTCTTAGGATGAATTAGGCCCCTAATCTCTCTTAAAAACCCTTCATTTGTCCAGTCTACAAAAAAATATGGCCACTTATTTCTTGTCCCATAAAACATCATTTCCCAATTAGATTCCGGAAAATATGGAATAACATACAGTGTTGGTTTATCCCCTGTATTTAGAAATTTTTCAAGATATACACATGGCTGCAACACTTTTTTTTCTAAACAATTTCTATTGACATGCTTTAAAACCCGCGGTTCTAAATCATCTAACCGCAGATATTGAGAATAAGCAAACGGTTTGTATAAAATTGGGAGATTATACTTAAATGCAACCCACTTCGCATGAAGATAACATAAAAGTTGATCACCAAATCGCCCTTTGCTTAATTCATAAGTTACAACTCGATGGCATTTTTTCTCTTCAGCAGATGCGATAAGAGAATTCAAAAAGCAGAAAACAATTATGATCTTTATCGTTAATTTCACTATTTTGCACCATTACATACTATTTGACTATATTTCAGAATTCCCTCGAACATCTTAGGAATATTTTTCTCATTCTCCTCAAGAGCAAATTGACTCATTAATTGTTTAAATTCAGGTGTAATAATTGTTCGAAATTGATTTTCACTAATATTTGGGTCTTCAAAATCAATCAAAGTTAATTTATTTCCTTGAACAATAATGTTATTAGGCATTAAATCTCGATGGAAAATTTCCAAAATTTTCGTCATTTCAGAAGAAAGAGTTTCAGTAAAGGGAATTCCCCCTCTCATCATTTTAAATGTTATTAAATTAATTCCAGGCTCCCATTTAGAAATGATAGGTTTTACCCCGTACTTTTTTTTTAAAACTTTTGAATCCCTAGAACTTATAATTTCTCTTGCTGTAGGTGTATTAGTTTTCCCCTCAAACCATGTTGTTCTCTTTTGAAAATTAACTTTATTGGATTTATATAAAAACAATTCTTCGGACTGATCATTCAATTTAATTAATGAAAAACCCTGTGAACTCAATTTTTTCATGATATGATTACTAAAAGGAACCATTTTGATTAAGACATTTTCAGAACAATTGCCAAGACTCGAAATATAACGATAAACTTTCACAAATTGCTCATCCCAAATATACACAAAATCAAAATGCTCTGATTCAACCAAATGACTTATTAACTTTAAAGTATACGGTCTTCTTAAGTGCATGAAATTTGAAAAACAGGGCTCAAAAGAAGTTGATGGGGTAATAGAATCTAATAAGACAAAAACGCCTTGATATTTCCCAGACATTTGATTAATACAGCCCGTGGGATCAGGACCGATACCCAAAAATGTTATCGGCCTATTATATCTTGAGATAAGCTGATGTAGGAAATTATTATCTAGTGAATAGTTTTCTGCACTCAAACCAACAATTAAACAAAAAGTTAAAATAAATAAATTTAATGTCATTAACTTATTTCCTATGAAGTGAAATCCGATAGTTTTCAGCTTATACCGCTCGTGATTCAAGTGTTGTTTTTTTGTCGCTGCAGCATCCTCGATTGGCCGATTTACCTCACCTCAACTTTGCAACTTTTTGGGTCCGCCTGCCTTGTCTATTTGCTCTTGGTATAGCTATCACCAGTTTGGATTCAGTTTTATACTTTTCTAAATTTAAAAGCATCTCATTAATCCACCCAGTATCCCCGCTTGGTTGATTTACCTCACCTCCGCCTATTATCAATAGCGTCGGCTTAGATATACCAGGAGTGATTCAAGAGGTGGAATTTCTAGAAAAAAATTTAATAAGCTGCTTTTAATCCAGAAAAATGTAAATCTAAGTCCAAGCTTGGCAATAGCTACATGAAATTCTAACTTATGCGACAACTATGCTGAAAACTACTGCAATAAAAACTTGTATGGATAACTTTGTGTACAAAGCGCTGTATGTTGGGGTTTTTCTCATAACTTCCGTCTTTGCAAGTAACCAAAAGGAAACTCCTGAAGCCATTGGTCATCTTTATAAATCTATGGGGTTATTAGATGAAATATTTAATAAGCACGATATATCTTACTACTTGTCTGATTCAATGACTAAGAGTTTTTTTATCTGCGGGGGGCTTACAAAAGAAGATAATTGCATCCAACTTATAGTTCCTGGTGTTGATGTAGATGCCCTCATCGAATTACGCGATGTATTAGCTCAAAATCACTTTTTTTTAAACCCAACTAATTCAGCAAACAATCGCTATCAAATTTGGTACACCTATATAAATGACATGCAAAAACTTAAAAAAGTCAGAATACTGATAACAACAGTACGATCGGAAATTAGTTCTCTTCAAAGAGCGAAATTTGGACCAATTTCTACCAATATTGCTAATTTGAACGAGTTGGATGTTCTTGAAAATTTATCTCTAAAAAAAAATTCTGATATTTTAGCTGAGTGGATATGGCCAGAAAATTCATAAAACTAATAAAGCTATTGCTTATATTGATCTTTAATCCTATTTATTCTGAAAACATGTCCCCCATTCAAGTAGGATATTTATATCATACTATGCAAATTGTTGATCGAATCCTATCTGATCATGAAATTATATACTGGGTAGATGGCGGAGCCCTTTTAGGTCTATTGCGTCATAAAGGATTTATTCCTTGGGATGGGGACATCGATTTGGAATTTAAAGAAGAAGATGAACATAAACTCATAGCCTTGCAAGAAATTTTTTTGAAAGAAAACCTCTTTCTTATGCCAACCGATGATGACCATGGTTTATATCGGATATGGAAAACATTCATTGATTTTGACGGCAGACTTAAGTCGTTTTTTATTGAGTTATACCCAACCTTTCAAAAAGATGGAAAAATTTATTTAAGGTATACAGAAACAACAGGTGCATATCCTCAAAGTTTTTGGTATCAAAATGAAGTTTCTCATATATCAAAAATGGCTTTTGGGCCAATTTTAATTAATGTCCCTAAAAACCCAGAAAACTATATTAATCGTTATTATGGCTCCAAAGCTCTTTTTAAGGCAGACAAATTCCCGAACCTAAAAAATTTCCTTCCTGCCAATTATATCTGGCCTGAATAGAGGACGGGTCTATAATCTCCAAATTTTATGACTTTTTCTCTAAAAGCATACACTACCTCAGCTGCTATAAACTCATCCTATCACTTTAAATCGTCT
The DNA here is from genome assembly GCA_021734805.1 of Simkaniaceae bacterium. Taxonomy (NCBI): domain Bacteria; kingdom Pseudomonadati; phylum Chlamydiota; class Chlamydiia; order Parachlamydiales; family Simkaniaceae; species Simkaniaceae bacterium. The sequence continues at coordinate 28,668 of JAIPIG010000020.1, read as the reverse complement.
TCTGGGGAAGAACCTCATTTACAAAAAGCAAAGGAGCCCTGCATGAATATCATTTTTTTAAGGATAAATAAAAAAGAAGGTAATGCATCTAATCTATTAAATCTTTAGGGATATACGCAACTAATACATTGTTGGGGTATTCATCATTGTCTCCCCCTGCAACATGCTTGATATGGTAGTTAGGATTAATTTGCATTATTTTTTCAATTAGATCTTTTTCTGTAAGATAATCAAAGGCTGCAGTTCCACAGCAATGTAAATCGTCAATAAGAATGGTATAATATTTAATTGGATGTCTTGAGATTTGCTCAAGTTCTGCAAGAATAGGGGAATTAAGTTGTCCATCATCAATAGGAGGATATCTATGTGCATCCAACCAAAAAGTAATTGGCTCATGAATATCTTTGATCATAGCTGACAATAGTTTACTTGAATCTCCTTGATATAATTTGATTCTTGAACTTTTTTGAAAACGACTCTTGCAGGATTTAATGAGGCGAGAATCATTGTCAATGGATCGGACAAATTTAAACTTTGCTTGTAAGGCTTTATCAATCCCATGTCCCCAAAATGTTCCTGTTTCAACAAAATATCGATTATAAGCAAACTCATGGAATCCACTGGTTCCGATATTAGGATAAAGCATTTCCCAGATGAATAGAAAATATTGCTGCTAGAGCTCTGTACTTCATTAAAATCCCCTTTAAACTGAGGAGTTCAAAAATAATCACTCCAATGAATTTTAAGCTACAAAAAAAATCAATAATGATCCAAGTGATAACAAATTCTTCCGGCTTTGTCCTCTAATTGCCTGCAAGAGACTTTCAGATTATGGTTTACTTTTGCCAGCTTGTCGCCCAGTAATGAATAGCAAAGGCTGATGAATTGCGATATTCCTCTATTTCAGCATTGGTGACTAAGCCATTCCAGTAATCATGTCTTCTATGAGCCGGCATGGGGAACGAAAATTCTTTTGAAAAGACTGTGATTGGGCTTTTTCTATATTGGCACCAATAGCGAAAGATGCAATGAGTAAGCATCTTAGGGCCAACATATTTGATTATGGATTGGTTATCTATTTCATCAAATTTAACGCCTTTCACCCGATCAATGCACTGTTTCAAAATAGGATGATGCGGAATACAACCAATGATTGCATTAGCCACCTCAGATTGAGATAAGGCGCAGGCATAAAATTCATTCTCATAGTGCAGCTGATCAAAAGGTTTTAAGCACTCGTAATCAATATCAATATATACCCCACCATATCGCTCCAGCAATTCATAACGTAAAATATCAGCTTTTGCACCATAATTTGGGGCCTGATCAAATTGATCACGATTGACTAAGTCTAAATATTTAACCTTATCATCTGTCCATAGGATGTAAGTCCAGTCGGGATGTTTTTCCTTCCAAGTCGCCGTCATCCATTGATATTTTTCCGGAAGAGCTCCCCCTATCCAAATTTGATGGATAATCTTAGGAATGATTAAGGGCTTATTTTTAGGTGCCTTTTTCAAAACGGGGGGCTTTTTAAACGTTCTTTTAAAAAAACCTTTTTTGATCTGAGTATGATATACCCGTTCTGTTTGAGCATGACTCTCTGTTTCAGAGGCAATCATAGAATTTAAATGAGAACTTAAAAGACACAGCATTATGATGTTGGACTTACGATACACCTTTTTATAAAAGCAATACATATTCTTATATTTTACCAGTCTCTCTTTTGAATGGCCTCATAGGCCGGTAAGCTAAAGACATATTTGAAAACATCTTGATAGTCTTGTCTTCTAACGACATGATGTTCCGAGAGTGAATTTTGATCATTATAGATATATAACACTTCGGGAATAAAAAACGCATGTGTCCTCGCCATTTCAATGAGTGGAAGCATTGTTGGCAAATCAGGCGCCAGTTGAATAAACTTGTTATTAAACATTAAGTGTTCTCTTTTTATATTTTTAAAGAGTTTTGCATAAAATGTTTTCAAATGGGAATAACAATAGGGTAAATTTCGAATGACTGAATGTTGTAGAGCTCTAGTTCTCACAGGCCTACTGTGCTTGCCTTTTGCCCCTGTAGACCAATGAATATAGCTCCCCCATGTCACCCAAACGTCATCCGATTGATAATATGCATTTAAATGCTTCAACACATCAGAATGGGCAAAAAAATCATCTCCATCTAAATTCACGATGATTTCATCATCTGAGCAATATTTATGCGCACAATCATACAGGTTATTCAGATTTTTTTGATTTACCGGATTACGGACGATGATCACTTTATCCATTTTACCTGATTCGGAAACGATTTTTGAAACCCTTTTAAAAGTCTCATCCGTTGAGCAATCATCAATATAAACAACCCGATAATTTTCATAAGTCTGATCGAATATCGACTGCAAATTTTTCTCACAAAACTTTTCGTTGTTAAAGGAGGGGACAAAAACGACAAATTTGCGTGAAACCGCTATCTCGCTTGACGTTTTTGCAATGTTGAAGGGGTTCTTTTTGATGCTTGCAAAAGAAGGGAAAGTAAAAAAAAGAAGTAAAACCGCAAAAGAATGCATCAAAAAATTGCTCATATACACGCTCCATTGAATGAAAAGATGGAAGGTTATAAAAGATTTCAGAATTTGTAAACGAATTTGATTTGAAGTAATTAAAAAAATCCCTCGATGAATAGAGGAGATTTTTTGACGGTTAAGGCATATTGGCTACCACTATCCGTTGGCCGCGTGAGCTCCCGGCTTGATCAGGGAGATTGCAGCTTGGCCTCCGTTCAAAAATCTCTTTCAAGATGATTTGTGAATAATGATCGACTGAAAATTTTTGTACTTCGCGTGATTCTAAATAGTTTTTAATATTCTCGATATATCGATGATACTCATCCTCAGTAAAATCTAACATAAACTGTTTAAGATGCTTCAATGAAGGAAATTGAGCATAATTGATGTAACAATCATGAGGGATATATTCATCGATATTTGAAGGGCCTAGGTAAATAGGAATACATCCGGCTTCAAAAGCATCAAATATTTTTTCCGTAATATATCCCTTTTCCCCCTTGATATTTTCTAGGCAAAAATTAAACCGGTAATGTTTCAAAGTATCGTACTTATATGGAATTTGGCCTTGATAATTGGCTATTTTTTTCTTATTCCACCCTGTTCCGAAAAGGTCAAAATTTTGTGAATCTTTTTTGAAAAACTTAATGATTCTTTTTCTTTCGGAATAGAGTTCTCCGGGGGTTAATGAGCTCTTATTATTGCAAATCATACAACTTAACTTCCGCTCTATAAACGGATCTCCCCCCTGATATTTTTTGAGAACAGGGTAATAAAATTTTCTCATATTCTCGTTTCCCGCCCAGTCATCCCTCCATGTCAATACCCGAGCAAAGTTTTTTAGGATCGTCAAATCATATTGATTCGGGATGACGCTTGGGGGCTCAGAAAGCACCAGTATTGATTTATCCCCCAATTGATAAGGGATAAAAGGGTTTAAGCTGTTTGGAAAATCGTAAAAAACAAATAAATCATAATAATCTTTGAGTGCATTCCATCGTTTATCATTTCTTTTATAATTAGTGCAAAAGGAGGTGTTTTCTTGAAATGAAAGTTCGATATCTCTCTTTTTCATTTCAGTAATAACCGTCCACCACCCTTCATAAAAACCTAATGAAACGGCTGTAGAGTTTAATTTATTTTGAATTTGTTCCTCGCCCCCCTTGGGAATAAAGCCTACGAACAAGACTTTATATGTACAAAAACACTTGGAGAAAAGGCATAGGATACATAAAAACAGAAAAAAATTAGTCTTTCTCACCTATAATCTCGATTTTTTTAGATGCAATTAATTTCTTCCAATAACTGAAAAATATTTTATCTGCGTTGAATCTCAACTTTGAAAACCGACTCTTTTGATCCAATAAAAAAGTTTCATTTAAAAGGTATAGGTTTTTGACAATCAAAACAGGTAATCCGTCAAATAAACAATCAAGGGGGGATGACTCAACAATAGGAATAGCCCCCATAAGTAGTGCTTCCCATGTTCTATGACAGTCAAGCCCATTGCCAAATGGACTTAAAATAAAATGGGACTGTTTCATATCTATTAAATATGCGCTCAAATCTTTAACTGAAGAACAGTAACAAAAAGGTTTATTCAAATAAAAAGCTCTTAAGGGCTTTCTTATTTTTGGATTGGTGTGAGGTAGAAAATTTAAAACCAATAAATGTTTCTTTGGATAACACTCCTTCACAATTTTTTCAAATAAGGAAACGTCTCCATGAGGCCAGTATCGATTTGCAATCCCAATAGGTAAGCTGATCATTTTTGGATGATCCGGCATTAAATTATTTGTCGTCATCCAATAGGCAATGGTATCATCATTCAATCTCTTTGCAAAACGTCCGGGAAATGCTTCATCTGAGTTATGCGTTAACAAAATATATTTTTGAGATATTTTTGGATGGATTCTTTTGAAGAAAAAATTCAGTGCGCCCGGTGTCACATAAATAATATCCCCCTTTTTCACCTTTGTTGGAAAAAAAGGTTGTTTTGTTTCGTCGATATGATGATCGCAGATAAAGCGAAAAGAATCTCCCGAAATAAAAGGATCACTACTCATTCGAATTGGGGCTTGTGGAATAGAAGCATTAAAATACCGGGGGGGTAAGTTATAGGACTCATTCCCCATGAGATGAAAACTCTGAAGCAAAATGAAAGTGAAAATAAAAAGAGGGTATTTCATTTTTATTGGATTTTCCTTATCTGATCATGTATCGATTTTTTTAATTGTCTTTTTTCCTCTATCCACCAATTAAAACAGCGCAACCTTAACTTTTCAATTTCTTCCGGATCATTTTGCAAATTTTTAATGGCATTTCTCGCTTCCTTCCAAGATCTGACAATAAGAAAAGGAGGATTTTTAAAAGCATTTAAGAAATAGGCATCCCTACCCCTCTCAACGATTGGGATACATCCCGATTCTAGAGATTCATAAAGACGAAAAGAATCAAGATTGATCCATCCTCTGGGACAGGGAGAAAAAATTGTATTTTTTAAAACATGTTGATATGTCTCCGTCGATAAGCAATCTTGACTGTTAAACGAATGATTAAAATGGCAAAATGATTGAGCTTTTAATTGTTTAAGGTGGGCAATCATACTCTTTCTTGAGCTTTTAGTCACTTGTCCCATAAATGACCAGAGGTAGGGCCTATCTGAAATTTTGGGGAGTTCATGACAAGCCTTATTCAAAATAAAGCCCCTTTTGGAACCAAGAGGTAAAAAAAAGACATGTCGATATATCTGTGCAATTTTTTGAGAGTAGTATTCTCGAAAGACAAACGATGCATATTGATATATCTCTATATTTGCTCTATAGGCTTCATCCCCAATATGAACTAAGCCGAATTTTTTTCCATCGTGAGCAAATTTCTTAATGAGTGCAATGTGCTCATTTTTTAAATTTTCAGAAAAAATGAGCAGGCATCCATTTTCTAAATGTTTTAAATCGGGATCAAAAGAAACCTGAGTATTAAAATCAGAAAGCAAATATTCAATCCAATCCGCTTGGAAATAGTGCTTTTGGGGATATGAAACCCAAAGGACCTTCAATTGGTCTCTTGAATCTGAAAATAGCCCCCTAGAAAAAAAGCTACTAACAAAACAAAAGAAAATAACAAGTCGGGGTAATATCCTAAACATGGCTTATGGCGTTGCAACTAAAATATCATTAGGAAAAGAACCGTCAATTCGATAAATTTGATAGTTTGGGTTAATCGATCTCAATAAGCTTTTAACTTCACTTAAAGTTATTCTCTCCATATGGTCTGACTCAAATAACCGCACATCATCAATTAAAATCGTATGTGTTTTGATCGGATGATTTCGAATGGCAATTAATTCTTCCTTAAGTGATGTCGTCTTTGCCATATACCCTTTTTGTCTTCTCTTTCCATCGTATGAACAAAAATGAGCATCGAGCCAAAAAGTCGCCGGACGATCGATTTGTTTTAGAATCTGAGGGAAAATTTTAACGGAATCACCGAGAATTAAATGAACTCGGGAGTTGCCTTTAAATTTCTTTAAACAAAAATTATGATATTGTGGAAGGATTTCTATTGAATAGACATGCTTATAACCGGCTTCTAAAGCCTTCTCAACACCCCCACCTTGATATGACCCCGTTTCTATAAAATACTCATTCCGAAACCTTGCAAAGGTGTCACTTTTTGCATTCGCAAAAGCATTTAAAGAAAGACTCAAAAAAAAATAATAAAAAACTTTTAACTTTGTCATATATACCTCCTATTTAGGATCTTTATTCATCAACTTCATCTTGATCAAAGTAGTGACCAAACCCATAAATTTGTATGAATCTCTTTCTTGTCTTTTCAAATGACTCTCCGGCTGACTTTAAAATAAGTTGTTTTAATTTCCTTTGAGCCAAATTAATTTTTATTCTTTGGTCGGGTTTTATATTTTGATACAGAGGATCATCCCCATCTATTAATTTAATGCGATCTCCTTGAACAATCATATTGTTTGGAGTCCAATCCGTGTGGGAGTAATCAATCGGAATATGTGAAACGAGTGTGCTTCTTTGAGGCCATTTTCCTCTATATAGCAAATAGGTTAACAAATTAATACCGGGATACCATTCGCATTTTCTGATTGATTGAGGACTGTGCTTGCAAATATATTTTTCATTCAACGTGTGAACAATCGTATACGATCTTTTTCTCTTTCTCGGATGAATCAACGACGTTTTAACTAGTGTTGAATCTGTTTTTTTTTCGAAAAAATGATACCTGTTCGTAGAATCAGATCCGGATTTTATGAGTAAAAATTGTGTCATTTTCTGCAAATTTAATACCATATCCGGTCTTCTTTGCATCAATGAATCATCTCTATCTGAAACTAAAATGACATCAAAATTTTCACATTTGGACAAATTTTCAATATCACCTGCATTCAGCTGATGAGCTAACCAAATAATATTATCAAAGGATCGAAATCGATCTTGTATCTCATTTGAAAGCGATAAATGACATATTACAAATGAACTTTTTGGATAAGTGGACGTCATATAAAAAAAAGAGGGCATCGGCTTTCCAATGCATAAGAAAGTAAAAGGTCTTTTGTATTGACTTAAGAGCTTGTGAATCTCATTTTCTGAAATTTCTTCACACTGAATTACACAAAAACTTAAAGTAAATATTAAAAAATATATTTTAATAATTTTAGATAAAATCATTTATTATAATCCAACAAGTATACCCGGCGTTCTTTATCCTATAAAAAAATTTACAAATGATTTTTTAAAAATTCATCAATATTTTTTACATCTTGCATATCATTGGCACGGCCTTGTTTGAATTTAAAATTGCGGATTTCAGTAAGACTTACAAATTTTAATCCTTTAAAATAGAAGTGTTTTTTTGGATTATATATCACTTCATTTATTAAATAACCGAGCTTTTCCCATGCTTCATTGTGATGATCTAACGGATGAATTCTTCCAAACTCCCCTCTTTTAGTACATAAAAAATCAAAATCCAATGCACAATCCCTCAAACCATATGCCGATAATACTGCACTCCCATCAATACAAACATCTTGTAATGGAATTTTTTTACGTTTAATAAACTTTATATACCGAGGCATTAGCGAGTTAAACACCCTAAAATTTCTAGTCCTTTGGTGGTTTAAGAAGTGGATAGAATTATTATTAAGTAGTGCGTATGCGAGATCTAAACACTGAGGGTGCGTATCATTGATATGCATGCAATATGGATCTAGTTTGACAATCCCTCTTAATTTTCTTTTAGCTAAAATCATACATTGTTGAGAAGGAGACCTAACGACAAAACACATTAACGCATATTCATTTTTTCCGGCCGGAAAGTAGCGATGAAAATCTTTAGAAATCCATTGCACTTTTTCAGGTATCATATTTAGAAGGGATCTTGGACCATTATTTTTTAATGTAAATTTTTTGTGATATACAACGGTTGCATATTCTGAAAGGACCTGATAGACCATCTTTTCAGACTCATAGCTCATCGTTGGCCAAACTGTAGCAATATAGGCATCTTGATATTTTTGACAAAATGCGGTTGCCATGGCATCCAAACAGTCCTCATCAACCCCTGCATTTTTTAACTCGAGATAAGAAACACTCCTTCCCGCATTTGTTGTAATCTTTGCAATCTGATCCTTCAGCTGATCGCACCAGTCATTTTTATATGTATGATTTTTTTCATATAGACTCTCAAAGATTTCACTGAAACTCGTATCGTAGGCCTCAAGCACTCCACAAATAACAATTAAAATAGACAATAAAATTTTCACAAAGGTATCCCCGCTAACTTTTCAATTCAGTTCGGGATATGTATACATAAGCAACTTCATTTGTGTATATTGAAAAACACATTGCTAAAATGATGGCGCTTGCTTAATTTGTGGATATACCGGAGTTCGGATATGGCAAATAAGCATCATAAAATCAGTGTCTATGCGACGGCAATTCCCGTGTGTATTGCGATAGCTATGGCAACAGTGATGTCAATTAAGGTCCATTTGCACTTAAAGGAGTCTGTCATTGCCTATTTTTCATGGGTGAGCTTTCAGGCTTTAGGCGCCGTATTTATTGGATTTGCTTCAGATCTGTTTTGTAGAAAGAAGATTTTTATCTTAACACAGGTATTTGGAATCGCAACGCTTTTGCTCATTATATTGACAAAAGAAGCTGTGTTATTTCTACCGATTTTGGGATTGCTATTTCATCCCTATTCCGTGGGGCTGGCCGGAATGATTGACAACTTTCCTCAGAGCTCTAAAGTAAAGATTGCGGCGATTTGCTTCCTCGCCTTTTTATTCCCTTGGGTCTTTTACAATTACTTGTTCCAATATGAGGTCCTCATTAACTTTGCCGCTCTCATCGTATTGATCGTCAACATCATTTTTTCAGCCGTTTTCTTTTTCGATCGACGCGATGAACGAGTCAAACATAAACTCTTCCAATTCCATCGAGAAATTCACCCGAAAGACCGCAAAAAATTCCTCTTTACTTTCCTTGCCTTTTTTTTCACTCAGCTTGCCTATTTCTTTATTAATACATTCGTTGAAACTTCTATACTAAGTGAACAATTTTATATCGTCTTAGCTATGGGCTCCATTGTTGGATGTGGCTTTGCTTTCTTTTATAAAAAATTGCCTCATGTCTCCATCTTGACAATCACCTATGGCATTGCTTTTTTCACATCGATTATCCCTTTGATTTATTCTTATGTCTTGGGACCTTCAACAATCAATGCAACCTATATCTATGTCGTTGTCGGATGTCTGGGAGGGTTTTTTATCCCCTTTGTCTATGACGTTCTTGTCAACTCAGTTTCTCCCACTATTCGAGGGACATCCTGTGGATTGATTGAATTCAATTATTCAGTCCCCCATTTAATCAGCGCTCTTTTATTGAAATCTCATTTTCTCACGCTGGGTCTTCTCTTAGTCGTGATTCCCCTTTGCTACTTTTTTTCAGTGATCTTGCAAAAAAGAGCGGAATCTCATACCAAGTTTTCATAGAAAAATTACTCTTTCTTCAGTATAGTTATACCATTTATTAGAAGAGTTAAATGAATACGCCAGCTACAGAACTTGCAGAGCAAATCGCCAGAAGAAGAACTTTTGCCATTATTAGCCACCCCGATGCAGGGAAAACCACTTTAACTGAAAAACTCCTCCTATACTCCGGAATGATTCATACGGCAGGAGTTGTTCGCGGACGCAAAGGTCGACGCATGGCATCTTCCGATTGGATGTCACTCGAGCAGGAAAGAGGGATCTCAATTACCGCATCTGCAATGCAATTTAACTACAAAGATGTCGTCATTAATATATTAGATACTCCCGGTCACGAAGACTTTTCAGAAGACACGTATCGCACTTTGACAGCTGCAGATTGCGCCATCATGGTAGTCGATGCGGGAAAAGGGGTAGAAAAACAGACGCGCAAGCTATTTGAAGTCTGTCGTCTACGCAATATCCCCATCCTTACTTTTGTCAATAAGATGGATATGCCCGGCCGTGATCCTCTCGACTTAATGGATGAGCTCGAACAACTCCTCAACATTGAAACTTTTGCCTATAACTGGCCCATTGGCTCATCTAAAGAATTTTGTGGAGTCTATGATCGCATTAAGCAAAAATGCCTTTTATTTACGAAACAGGGAGTGGGCGGATCTGAGCGGGCCCTCGTCGATGAATTTGCTCTCGATGATCCCGATCTTCTTAAAAAGATGGAGCTAGAGAAACTCGAGCAGCTCAAACAAGAACTCGAACTCCTCGATCTTGCCGGTAATGCTTTTGATCATGATGCCTTTTTAAAAGGCAAAACAACCCCTGTCTTTTTTGCATCGGCTTTGACTAATTTTGGAGTCGAACCCTTCTTTGATATCTTTATTCATTTAGCGCCTCCCCCTCAAGTGAGAATGGCAACAGGAAATGATGGAAATGATCTCATCATTGATCCTGTGAAGACCCCGTTTAGCGCCTATATTTTTAAAATCCAGTCGAATATGAATAAGCAACACCGCGATAGCACGGCGTTTATGCGCATCTGTTCGGGCAAATTTGAGCGCGATCTCAGTGTCAAACACCATCGACTACAAAGAGATATTCGCCTTTCACGCCCTCACAGTTTACTCTCTAAAGAACGAACAACGGTTGATGTAGCCTATGCCGGAGATATTGTTGGGGTGATTAACCCCGGAACTTTTGCGATTGGCGATACCATTTCCATCACGGGTGGATTCAACTTTAAACCCCTTCCTCAATTCCAACCGGAAATTTTTGCTAAAGTCTTCCCCAAAGATGTGAGCAAGCGCAAAGCTTTTGACAAAGGCATGAAAAAGCTTGGAGAAGAGGGAACCGTTCAGATCTTGGAATCCTATAATCAAGAAAATGACTTTATTTATGCGGTGGTAGGGCAACTGCAGTTTGAGGTGATGCAATTCCGTTTGCAAGATGAATATGGCGTCGAAGTGCAAATTTCGCCCCTTCCCTACCAATGCAGCGCATGGATTGTTGGAGATCTCAACTCTTTTCAAAAAGTTTTTAACTCAACAATTGTCAAAGATATGCATCAAAAACCGATGGTCTTGTTTGCCTCGCCTTGGGAAAAGCAATATGCAATGAAACAAAACCCCTCCCATCAATTTCTGGATCTTTCTAATAATTAAAAATTCCTCTTTTTGGTATCATTGTTTCTCATTATCTCGACTTTGTAACTTTTTGGGCCCGAAAGCCTCGAGATATTTGTTCTCGGGGGAGTTATTAAAACCGGGAAGAGGGTTTTTTACCCCTTCCCGGTTTTAATAATCTCCTAGTTCGACCATAGGTCGAGCGTCCGAGAACAAATAGACGGGGCAGGCGGGCCCAAAAAGTTACAAAGTCGAGATTATAGGGGATTTTTTATGAAAACGGAGACTCTTTCACAGAGTTACTTGAAAAAGGCTATTGATTTGCTGTTAGCCGGGGAGCTGGTTGCTTTTCCGACTGAGACAGTATATGGACTAGGTGGTCTTTTTCAGAATGAAAAGGCTCATCGCGCCGTCTATGATGTGAAAGGACGCCCTCAGGATAATCCCCTCATTGTTCATATTGGCGAAGTCACTTGGATCCAAGATCTAGTCGAGTCGCTCCCCCCCTATTGGGATCTCTTAACTCAGGCTTTTTTCCCGGGACCGCTCACGTTAATTTTTAAAAGAAACCCGTCAATTGCCCCCTCCTTTTGCGCACATCTTTCAACGATTGCCATTCGAATGCCCTCTCACCCTATGGCGCTTCAATTGATTCGTGAAGTAGGAAAACCTCTTATTGCTCCCTCGGCCAACTTATCCGGAAAACCCAGTCCCACACAGGCCCAAGATGTCGAAGAAGATTTAGGAGGGAAAATCCCCCTTATTATTGATGGGGGCCTCTGTGCCGTTGGAATTGAATCGACTGTCGTGAGTCTTGTTGGGGATCAACCAACGCTATTAAGGCCGGGAGGAATTTCTAAAGAAGCTATTGAACATGTGCTCGGGATTAGATTATTACAACCGCTTAATGGAAAGATTTTATCTCCCGGGATGAAGTACCGCCATTATGCTCCAAAAACGCCTATTTCTCTATTCTCATCTAAAGAAGAGCTCCTAGCTCATGTTGCCTGCGAAAAAAAACCGCTTATTCTTTCTTATGAAGCAGCATTCAAAGGGAGCACATCTTTTAATGCGGCCAATTTATATGCCCTCTTTCGTGAGGCGGATCGAAACGGCGCCTCTTCAATCGCCATTTTAATGAGTGAGAGCCTCTTGCAAAATGAAGCTCTCATGAATCGCATCCAAAAAGCTATCTCTTAATAAATTCAGGTTTGATATCAAAATGGGGTGAGGGATTGAGAAAACCCTGCAAAGGTCTAATATTGATTTTATACCCATCTTGAAAGAGTTGGAGCAGTTCTTTGGTCGTTTTATAGTGCATTTGACGATTTTGAAATGACTGATGATTACCCTGCGTTGAGATGACGTTCATCGGGATATTAATAATGCACGATTGATTGTAACAAATTCCTTTGAGTTGCACATCAGCTATTTTTGCCCACGGGGTTTCTAAATTATTGGGATAAGTAAATGCTTGTGATCTAAAGAAAGGCAAAATGTCATTTTTGCGATAGAGGGTGAAATCGACATTATTGGGATAGGCCCAATCATGTTTGCCATCTGCAAATGTCCACATCAAGAAATCTTCTTTAATGCGCTGTCCCTTTGGTGGTTCACACGATTGATTGACTGAATAACTATAATGAATATTCATCCCTAAGCGAAATAAACAACAATAAGCGCCTGTTTTTTCAAGAGCGCGAATCGATTGATCGAGATCAATCGGGTGCGTTACAATAATATCATCCACGGCAAAAAGGGCATATTGAGCTGAAGAAGTGGGATTAAACATGGAATTCATAACGAGGGGTTTAAAATCCGATGCGGCGTGTTTGGGATTTTGGGCCTTAAAGATGACATGGCGAAAGGCTTTTTTCACCTCTTGATACCCCTTTTCATATTCGGGTTGGCTCGTACGATAAATAACAATTTGTTGATTGAGTCCCTTTACATTGTGCTCAATTGATTCCAAAAGGGCATAGAGCTGCAAGGGCCGATCATATGAAAAAATAACAAGATCCGTTTGGCTAAAAGCTAGAGTCATCAAAAAGAGTTGTACGGTTAATAGTATCGATTTGTATGCACGCATATTATGATTTCCTTTTTTTATTTTTAATTTGTCGCTGTTCATGTTTTGCAATGACAAAAAGAGTTTTGATCAAAGCATCGGGAGTTAAACTGATGCTGTCGATCTTACAATCAATCAAAAATTTTGTAAACTCAGGATAAGTCGAAGGGGCATCTCCACAAATGCCAATTTTTCGTTTATTTGCTCTTGCAACTTTGATCACCTCTCTAATCATTCTCTTCACGGCCTCATTGTTCTCATCATAAATATCGGCAACAAGTTCACTATCGCGATCAACCCCCAGTACCATTTGCGTTAAATCATTGCTACCGATACTAAATCCGTCAAAAATGCGACTATATTGATCAGCTAAAATAACATTGCTTGGAATTTCACACATGACATAGACCTCGAGTTTCTTTTTCCCCCTTTCAAGGCCCTGTTTTTTCATGACTTGTAATACTTTTTTTCCCTCTTCCGGTGTCCGACACATCGGAATCATGACTTTAAGATTTGTCAAGCCAAACACTTCGCGAGCCTTTTTAATACCGCGGCATTCGAGCGCAAACCCTTCTTCATATCCCTCCTTATAATAGCGAGAGGCACCTCGCCATCCAATCATCGGATTTTGTTCTTTGGGTTCAAAATATTTTCCGCCGATGAGATTGACATATTCATTAGTTTTAAAATCGCTGAAGCGCAAAATGACATCGCGTGGATAAAACGCTGCCGCAATCATAGCAACGCCTTGAGCGAGTTTATCGACGAAAAATTGCCGTTTATCATCATAACCTCGCGTCATCATTTCAATTTGCCGGCGAATGTCGGGATCTTCAACGCGATCAAACTGCACAAGTGCCATAGGATGGATGCGAATGTGTTCATTCACGATAAACTCTTGCCTAGCAAGTCCTACTCCGGCAGAAGGTAAAAAACTCAGTTTAAAAGCCTCATCGGGATAACCGATATTGATCATGACGTGTGTTTTCGTTTTTGGGATTTTTTTCACATCGATTGTATTGATTTGAAACTTCAATAACTTATCATACACAATCCCCCGTTCCCCTTCCGAACAATCAATTGTAATCTCTTGCCCGGTTTGAATGGTTTGAGTCGCATCATTGGTGCCTACAATACAGGGAAGACCCAGTTCGCGACTCACAATCGCCGCATGTGATGTTCTCCCCCCGCGATTTGTGACAATAGCTTTCGCCTTGCGCATGATCGGAACCCAATCGGGATCGGTCATTTCGGTGATTAAAATCTCCCCTTCTTGAAATGAGGCAATATGGCTTACATCTTGAATAACATGGGCAACGCCCTGTGCAATTTTATGGCCAACAGCTTTCCCCTTTGATAAAATCTTCCCTTTTTCTAGAAGTTTAAATTCTTCAATCACATTTGCCTTTTTCTGTGAGTGAACCGTTTCCGCTCTGGCTTGGACAATGAATAGCTCTCCCGTATCCCCATCTTTGGCCCATTCAATATCCATAGGGCTCCAATGTTTGCTTGTGCGCCGATAATGTTCTTCACATTCGATCGCCCACTTTGCAAGTTTTAAGATTTCCTCATCGGTAAGGCAAAACTTGCTTCGCTCGCTCTCTGACGTTTCAATTTTTTTCGTTGGGGCTTCTTTTTCGGAATAAATAATTTTGGTTGCTTTTTCACCAAGGCGCTTATTGATAATCGCGGGATAACCTTGCTTAAATGTCGGTTTAAACACGTAAAATTCATCGGGGTTAACGGCTCCTTGAACAATATTTTCCCCAAGTCCATAGCTTCCCGTAATATAGATCACATCTTTAAAACCACTCTCCATATCTAATGTAAAAATCACGCCGGAACTCGCCTTATCTGAGCGGACCATTTTTTGCACACCGACAGAGAGATAGGTTTTGAGAGAGTCAATGTTGTGATTGAAGCGATAAGCGATGGCTCGGTCTGTGAATAACGAGGCAAAACACTTCCGACACGCATCGAGCAGCGCCTCTTCACCTACGATATTGAGGAATGATTCTTGTTGACCTGCAAAACTTGCCGTAGGCAAATCCTCAGCCGTCGCAGAAGAGCGGACGGCAACGTCGGCTTTTTCCAGATGATGTTGCCGAGATAACTCTTCATAAGCATGTAAGATCTCACTTTTCAATTCATCGGGGAAGGAGACCTTCAAGATAAGTGAGCGAATAGCATGACCTGCTTTTGCTAAAGCAGCCCCATCTTGAGGATCAAGATCTTTTAATTGCTGCCGTATTTCTTCATTGAGGTTTGCCTTTTCAAGAACATAGCGGTAGGCATGCGTTGTCAGAGTAAATCCTGAGGGAACTGAAACCTTTTTTTTCTTTAAATGGCGCACCATTTCTCCCAATGAGGCATTTTTTCCCCCAACGAGCAAAATATCATCTTTGCCAACTTCATCTAACCATAAAATAAAAGGAGTGGGTCTTTTTGTTTTCATATACACCGCCGGAAAAGAAAAAATTTATCTGTTTTTTTTATGGCATTTCATCTGATTTAGTGCCAACATCAAATTAAAAACAATTTTATTATAGTCTTTATGCGTATTTTGTTAACCGGAGCCAATGGTTACATTGGTTCACGCCTTTTAATCCGTTTGATCGAAGATAATCATACCGTAATCGCTTTAATGCGCACACCGGCTCGAATGGATCTTCCGGAATCGATGCGATCTCGTATTCAGATGATTAAAGGTGATCTCCTCGATCCCTCTTCGCTCCATCAGATCCCTCATGATATCGATGCTGCCTATTATCTTGTCCATTCAATGGGCGATACTTCCAAAGATTTTGTTCAGATGGAGAAACAGTCTGCAGAAAATTTTATTAAAGCCATTGAACAAACAAAATGCCAACAAATCATTTATCTTACCGGACTAATTAGCAGTGAGCATTTATCTAAGCATTTGGCCTCACGCCTTCAGGTAGAAAATATTTTAAAAAAATCTCGCATTCCCTACACCGTGTTGCGCGCAGGCATCATTATCGGTTCCGGAAGCGCCTCTTTTGAAATCATTCGCGATCTCGTTGAAAAATTACCTATTATGGTTGCACCTCGTTGGGTAAGCAACTTATGTGAACCGATCGCAATTCGAGATGTGATTGATTATCTCGCCCGCGTTTTAGACAATAAAAAATGCCTAAATCAAGTGTTTGATATCGGAAATCATCAGCAACTCACCTACCGGCAACTGCTTCTTGGCTTTGCGAAAAAACGCAAAATGCACCGCCTCATTATTCCGGTCCCTTTTTTTAGCCCTAAACTCTCTTCCTATTGGTTGTTTTTTATCACATCAACGACATTTTCTTTGGCTCAAACTTTAGTGGATAGCTTAAAATGCGATGCGATCTGCCAAAATCGCGCGATTGATTCAATCATTGAAAAAAAATGTCTCACGTATGATGAAGCGCTCAAACTCGCCTTCGATAAAGTTGAGAGCAAATCTGTAGTATCCAGTTGGAGAGATGCCATATCCTCGGGCAAAAACAACCCTCATCTCTTTGACCTCATCGAAGTCCCCTCCTTTGGATGTCAGTACTATAGAGTTCATTTTCAGTTTGAGGGCGATCCTCATTCTGTCTTTGACTCAGTTCTCACATTAGGAGGAAAAAATGGCTATTACATGGATTTTATCTGGCGCATTCGGGGCTTGATTGATCGCTATCTCGGAGGCGCCGGACTCAATCGAGGCAAAACAGAACGAAAACATCCAAGAGCGGGTGATGCCATCGATTTTTGGAGAGTTCTCTTAGTGGATGAAAAACATCTGCGCTTTTTGTTGTTTGCTGAAATGAAAATGCCGGGTGAAGGCTGGCTCGATTTTAAAATTGAGGATCATACGCTGATTCAAACAGCCACTTTTCGTCCCAAAGGCGTTTTAGGACGCCTCTATTGGATCTTTCTTGCTCCTTTTCATGCCCTCATTTTTAAAGGACTCGGAAAGAAACTCATTAAACAATCTAAATCAGATCTTATAAAAATATTAAAAAAAGATTGAATATCTTTTTAAAGATATCGTATAACCTTCTGTGCAAATTAAATTTTGTTATACAACTTTTTGGAGATCGTTATGAAAAAATCTTTCCGGTGGATTGGAGCCGTAGCTCTTTTCACGCAAATGGCTCTTTTGAGCGCAACAACTCCTTCAGCAAATAGCTCTACTGATGGGGCTTCCGTAGGAAATGCTGAAGAGTTTCAAGGAATCAATCTCAGTGCCGGTGTTGGATATAATGGGTTAAAACTCATCACACAGCGCAGCGGAATTAAACCCAAAGCAAATACGACCTACGGTTCGGATGGTGTAGCCGTTCAACTCAAAGTCGCAGGAGATTATGCTTTTATGGATATGGGTCTTGTTGGAATTGAGGCTTATGGTCAATACAACAGCGGCGAAACCGAAAACAATTTCTATGAAACCACCACAAGCACAACGGCAACAAACCGCACCTTCAAGATGTCTTGGAACTTGGGTCTCGATTTAAAACTCGGCATTGCACCAAGACCTTCCAACCTCATCTTTATCTATGGAGGACCCGACTGGGGTCACTACAATTTCCACTATAAAACAACGGGCGTAGATAATACATACTCAGAGTTTCATCTCGGTGGAATGTTAGGGGCAGGACTACAACAGTTTTTCTGCGATCAGTGGTTTATTAAAACAACATTCGATTACCGCTGGTATCCTTCCAAAACGCTGACATATAGCAATGGAGAGACACAAAGCATTAAGCCAAGACTTGGCACTGCTCTTTTCATGGTTGGATATAATTTCTAATTTTGACAGTCAAGCTCCCCGCTTAAAGCAGGGAGCTTGGCCTCCGTTCATAAATGGCTTCGCAAAAACCACGCTGTCTTTTCATGATCGCGCAAAAGTCCTCCTAGGAGATCAACTAGGCCGTAATCTTTGTACTTCTCGCCTAACTCTGACAACTCTCTCAACTCTTTGATGATTTTTTCATGCGCTGCAGCAAGCTTTTCTAACATCTCATCTGCACTTGCTTCGGGATTGATCGCCTCTATTTTTGTATGATGAGAAAAATGAACGAGTGAGGCTTCGACTTTTTCTCCCATTTGTCGGATCCGCTCCGCAATGATATCGCCATTTTCAGCGAGTTGTTCATATTGATCTTGCAGCATTTCATGGAGAGCAATAAAACGAGCATCTTCAATATTCCAATGGCAATTGAGCGTGTTGATATAAAGGGCATAGGTATTTGCCAGTGCTCTATTTAAATGGTTAGCTAAATCTAGTACAGCGCTCTGCTTGAGACCGAAATTGACTTTCATGGTGTTCCTAATTTGCACAAAAATGTATATAAAATATTTTATATAAAAATGGGTGTTTTTCATCCAAGGAGATTCATGCCATGCGACCGGCAAAAATTGGAATTATCCCTCTTGCAATGATTAACGTTGCAGCTATTATCAGTTTAAAAAATTTTCCTATGACTGCTGAGTATGGGTCGAGTCTTATCTTTTATTTCGTCCTTGTTTCGATTATTTTCTTTATTCCCACTTCTTTGATTTCTGCAGAACTCGCAACGACATATCCTGAAACGGGAGGTGTTTATATTTGGGTTAAAAAGGCGCTGGGAGACCGTTGGGGCTTTATTGCAATTTGGCTACAATGGGTTGAAAATGTGATTTGGTACCCAACAATTCTCTCTTTTGCCGCAGCGACACTCGCTTATGCTTTCAATCCTGAGCTCGCTTCAAATAAATTATTTCTGACACTTGTCATCCTCGTCTCATTTTGGGGATTTACTTTTCTTAACTTTTTGGGAATGAAAGCCTCCGGATGGATCAGTTCCATCGGCGTTGTCACAGGAACGCTCATTCCGGGATTGATTATCTTATGTTTTGGAATCGCCTATGCTTTTGGATCTAATCCCATCCAAATCACTTGGAATATCATTCCCGATTTTACACGCGATGACTTTGTCTTTATATCGGGACTTCTTCTTTGTCTAGCCGGGATGGAAATGTCAGCAGTTCATGCTAAAGAAGTTAAAAACCCCGCAAGGGATTATCCTAAGGCGATTTTTTTATCGATTGGCATCATTTTGGTCTTATCTGTCCTGGGCTCACTTGCCATTGCAATGGTTGTTCCTAAAAAGGATTTAAGTTTGGTTGCCGGAATGATGCAAGCTTTTGACATTTTTTTTGCTATCTATCACATTCCATGGATGACGAAATTAATTGCGCTCCTCGCTGCATCAGGTGCTTTTGCTATGGTCAGCACATGGATTATCGGCCCGAGTAAGGGATTGATGACAACGGCGCTTAGTGGGGATCTCCCCCCTCTCTTACAAAAAAGAAATGAACATAATGCACCCACAGCGCTTCTTTGGCTGCAGGGAATCATCGTCACAATTCTCTCTTTGATCTTTTTATATATGCCCAATATCAGTAGCTCTTATTGGCTACTCAGCGCTCTCACAGCTCAGCTCTATTTGATCATGTATATTTTGATGTTTATCTCGGCTCTGATCTTGCGCAAAAAAAATCCCTCTTTAAAACGCCCCTACAAAGCCCCATTGTTAAAGACTCAATGTACTTTAGGGATTTTAGGATCTATCTTTGCAATCATTATGGGGTTTTTCCCACCCAAGGGATTTGAAATTACCCATACCATCGCCTACATTTTATTTCTTGTGATCGGAATTGTTATTCTAAGTATCGTTCCTCTCATTATTTTAAAATTTAAGAAACCCTCTTGGACACAAATATGAACTATAAAAAATATCCCATTCTCATCATTGATCCGGCAATCGAGCATCAGTCGCAAGGGGAAAACGCTCTTGATCACATTTTAGATGAGTTATCTCAAATGGGATTTTCCATGATGACGGCAAGTGATGGGGAAGAGGGATTACAACTTTTCATGCAGCATAGCGAGCTGAGCTGCATTATTTTTGAGTGGGAAGCTAAAGGAACTACGCCACAAAAAATGATTGAAACGATTCGCCATCGCAATCATCACATCCCTATTTTTATTATGACTGAAAGACAAAAACTCAAAGATATTCCCTCTGATCTCCTCTCATTGACAAATGGCTATCTTTGGAAAATGGAAGATACGCCCCATTTTATTGCGGGACGTATTGATAAAGCGGCTGAAGACTATTTGGTCGCCCTTCTCCCCCCTTTCTTTAAGGAACTCATTAAATATGTCGAAACATATAAGTATAGTTGGCATACGCCCGGACATTCGGGTGGACTTGCTTTCTTAAAATCGCCTGTTGGGCATATTTTTTATAACTTCTTTGGTGAAAATGTCTTTCGTGCAGATCTCTCCGTTTCCGTTCCCGAGTTAGGCTCTTTAATGGAACATACCGGTGTCAATGGTAAAGCCGAAGAACATGCTGCTAAAATTTTTGGTTCCAACTACACCTACTTTGTCACCAACGGGACATCAACGGCCAATAAGATTGTAGCGAATGCATGTATTACCGATGGCGATATCGTCTTGGTCGATCGCAATTGCCATAAGTCGCTTCAACACGCTCTGACACTGACCGGTGCAATCCCCATTTATTTCATTCCTTCGCGCAATGCCTACGGAATTATCGGTGGGATTCCTAAGTCAGAATTCCGCTCGGAAACCATTCGGAAAAAAATTGCGGAAAACCCCTTAATTAAAGATAAAAATCGCCCCATTAAATGCGCCATTGTAACCAACTCAACCTACGATGGACTCATCTATGATGTCGTAGCGATCAAAACCCTTTTGCAAGAGATGGTGACTCACCTACATTTTGATGAAGCATGGTATGGCTATGCCCGTTTTCATCCCCTCTATTGCGATCGATACGCAATGTGTGAAACGCATACGGAAAAACACCCTACCGTTTATGCGACACAATCAACGCATAAACTGCTTGCAGCCTTTTCTCAAGCTTCAATGATCCATATCAAAGATGGCAGTCAACCGATTGACCCCTCTCAATTCAATGAAGCCTTTATGATGCACACCTCAACCTCCCCTCAATATAATATCATTGCCTCGCTCGATGTTGCAGCCAAAATGATGGAAGGGGCTTTTGGAGAAACCCTCATTGAAGAGGCCATCGATGAAGCCATTGCTTTCCGAGAAAAGATGGCCCAGATCAGCAATGAACTCAGTGTCAAAACAAGCGATCCGAAAACGCATTGGTGGTTACCTATCTGGCAACCCAAACATCTATCAAAAGAGGCTAAATCTTGGCATCTCGCTCAAGATCACTGGCATGGTTATGAACCCATTGATAATGACTTTATGATGCTCGATCCCATCAAAGTCACGCTCCTTACGCCCGGCATGCGTCTCGATGGCAAAATGGGCGATTGGGGCATTCCCGCACCTATTATCGCTCGTTATCTCATGAACCATGGCATTGTCGATGAAAAGACCGGTTTCTATTCTTTCTTAGCCCTTTTTTCTATGGGAATTACAAAAGGGAAATCAAGCATCTTAATCTCAGCCCTTTTTGATTTTAAAGATGCCTTTGATGCCAATGTATCCCTATCGGAAATCTTTCCTGATCTCGTTGAAAAATATGAAAATGCTTATGGCAATATGACGATCCGGGACTTGGCGCAGCAAATGCACGCTTTACTTAAAGAAGCGGATATTGCCACTCTGACGCATAAAGTCTTCTCTACACTCCCGTCTCCTATATGTACTCCCCATGAGGCCTTTCAAGAACTCGTAAATCACCGCTATGAAGAAGTTCCGATCCGCTCTATTTTAAATCGCACCATGGCTGTTATGCTTGTTCCCTATCCTCCCGGAATTCCCGTTGTTATGCCCGGTGAAATGATTGATGAATCCTCAAAATCAATCATCGATTATTTTACCCTCCTCGAAACATTTGACACCCAATTCCCCGGCTTTGAAACGGAAACACACGGCATCGATGTCAAAAACGGGAAATATTATACCAAGGTGCTTATGTCGAAATAAGTCGAAACAATGAGTTCATATTAGGGTATATCAAAATTAACCGGCTTGTTATAGGAAAGGAGAAACGATCAATAAAAAGGCATTTTGGCTATGAATGGTTAGCCCGTTTGGCCTTTTGTTCAACTCAAATTTGTAAAAAATGTGGGCTAGATGAGGGAGACAATTTATTCTTTGATCGAAAAAATCGCTCCTTTTGATGCTATTGAACATGAACATCGTGAGGAATCGCTCAAATGGATCGAATCGGGGGACTCTCTTTTTCGAACCGAATCTCCTGATATCCCTCCTAAACACCTCGTTTCATATTGCATCTTATATGACCGACAGCACCGGAAAATCTTACTGGTCGATCATATTAAGGCAGAGCTATGGATTCCGCCGGGAGGGCATGTCGATCTCGATGAACATCCTCAAGAAGCGGCAAAACGAGAACTCAAAGAAGAACTGGGTATTTCCCTTCCACTTCTCTCTTCAGATCCTCTTTTTATTAATGTCACCCCCTCTCAAGGACTCTATTCAATGCATACGGATGTGACCCTTTGGTATGTCTTTGAAGCGGAAATAGATATGATGTTTCAAATAGACCAAAGAGAATTTATCGATGCAGCCTGGTTTCACCTCTCAAATATCCCTACTCAGCGATCTCATGATTCCATCGTACGCTTTGCTAAAAAATTACATCTTTTTAATGAGAAGTTATAGATCTTCATCTGATCGCTTGGTATACACCGAAATAAATTGAAGAATTGCCAATGCGTATTTTGATCACCAACACAGAATCTTGGGGTATGGGTAGCTTTAGTGTTGCCAATGCAATTTTGCATGAGTTGTTAAAGCGCGGGCATCAGGCGATCCTATTCTTTCCGGATACCGGTTTGATGACGCATGATATCGATTATTACTACAATCACAAAGAGATCTATAAAATTTGGAAATTTCCTATCTCAGATCATCAGACTGAAATCCAATCGTTTCCGCTGATTATCCCCGACCTACATCCTAGGTCGACAGATCATAAAACGTTTAAAGAGCTGAGTGATCGGGAATTACAGTGTTATTTCCATTCTCTTCGCCATGAACTTCATCATTTAATCGATCAATTTAATCCTCACATCATTGAATGCCAACATATTTGGACAATGAACAAAATTGTTCAAGAAACAAATGTCCCCTTTATCTGCACGGCCCATCATACGGATCAACTTGGATTTGACTATGATTCCCGGATGCATTTGATTGCCAAAGAGGCAGCTCAGCGCGCTGAAGCGCTAATCGCTGTTTCTGACTATGTCAAGAATGAACTCATTGCTCAATATCACGCTCCGCCAAAGAAGATCCACATGATAGCCAATGGGTATAACAAAGACATTTTCTTCAAAAAAGAGGTCGATCGAAAACAACTTCTTCATCAACTTCACCTAGATATTCCCGATAATGCCACCCTCTTCTGTTTTTCCGGAATGATTTCAAAAACAAAAGGCGTTGATTTGATCTTAAAAGCCAATCGACTTCTCTCATCCGATGCAAATATCCATTTTCTTATTTTGGGAGCGGGACATATCGATGATGTCATCGATCCTAGCGATGCTGCAATCTATTCTTTTGAGCGCGTTCATTTCTTGGGATATCAACCGATGCAGCAATTATCCGCTATTTATAATTGTTGTGATTTTGGTCTACTTCCCTCTCGAGATGAGGGATTTGGGATCGCAGCCCTTGAGCTTATGGCTTGTGGGCTACCCATGATTGCCACCCGAGTTGGCGGCTTACAAGAACTAGCCATTGGCACGCTCATTCATTCAGGTCGTGAAGAAGAGCTTGCCCAAGCCCTCATCGACTGCTCTCAATGGCCTCAAGAAAAAAGGGAAGCCATTTCCAAGAAAGCCATGCAAAAAGCAGCCTCTTTTTCTTGGGAAAAAGCTGTGGATCAGCGTCTTAAACTCTATGAATCGATCCTTAGAAATTAGAAAAAGAGATTCAAGCCCATCTTTGCCGTTAAAACTTTATAATGATTGGTATCAAAATAATATTCTGCACCTGCGTCCATCGTAAAAAAGCTACTTACGGAAAATTTTGCTTTCACCTCAAACTCATTGGCATGAGTATAGTTTAATGAAAGTTGTTGTGGGGGAGCAATATTAGTTGGAGTAATGACTTCTGCAACGTTCATGAAATCTCTAAGCTTCTGCCACTTATATGTATAGCGCACCTCTATGGCATCGCGAAGCCCCCAGCCTTTAATGAATTTAAACGTTCCAAAATGGCGATAACGACCTCGATATGAGAAATACTCCTCATCAAGCGCATTAAAATTTCCATATAAATAGTGATATTCAAACTGAGCCGTTGTCCCTTTCACTTTGAATTTTTGAATGAAATAGGCATCAAATTCTTTTAAACGATTCTGCACCGATCCATAAAAATGATTCACCGACCCATTGGCGCCGATCACCGTATGTTCTTTAAAGAGTGAAAAGTCGATCCGTCCCGCAATCCCCTTTTGGTCTATATATTCTGTTTGAACTGTTTCAAAGTTGCGGCCGATGACCTCTTCCTTATAAACTTTTGACATGAATGAGAGATGGGGAATCTTGATGAGAAGCAGTACCTGCGGCTCCCATTTAATCTGAGAGGGAAAGGGGAAAATAGGATCTACTCCCTTATTCGTTCCCCACCGCATTGTCGATTGAGCAATCAGTTTGACATAGTCGCGATAATGCCAATCAAGTCCCGCTACCCCGTAGTAATTGTTGATATAGTAGTTACTTCTCTCGCTTATCTTATTGTATTGTTGCTCAGGCTGATAAGCCCCAATTCCATAGAACTCAAGTGCATTACAAAGCGGGAGTGAGAGTTTTAATGAGGAATACCACGTATTCATTTTTGTCGTATATTGGTTGGTGACGAGATCGATCTCTTTTTGTTGAATAAATTCTCCCTTCAATTCAACTCCCGGCCGGACATATTCACGCACTCCAATCACTTGATCGAGATATCCCCCCTTGTAGCCCGAGTTTTTCCATGCCGTTTTAAAATGCCGATAAGATCCGTTAAATTCTCCTTGCACATACTCAATACGCCCCATCAAATAGTTTAAGCTAACATTTTGAGGATCTGATACGAGTCCCGATTGAATGACAACTTGAGCCTCTTTATAGCGCTTTTGTGCAATATAAGTTTCTCCGAGCAAGATAGTTGCATCGAGATAGTCGGGATGGAGGCGAACGATGGGAACAAGATAGCGCTCGGCAAGGGCATACTTTTTTTGATCATAAGCAATGGAGGCGAGCGCCAGCTCAGCATAAAGATCTTGTCCATACCATCTTAGGATTTCCTCGTAATAGGCTTGAGCTTGTTTGATATCTCCTTTTTCCTCATATAATTTCCCAAGACGAAGAAGAAATTCACGATTTAAGGGATCATCTCGATGCAGTTTCAAATAGATATCAATAGCTTGTTGAATATCGCCATGTGTTTGAGCATATGTGGCTTTTTTGACAAGTTCATACCGCTCCATTTCGCCGATTTGGAACTGCTGCTCAGAAAACAACATTGGCGCAAAAATCAAAAAAAGAACTATAAATGTCTTTTTTATAGACACGGCAACCTTCCCAACCCTTTATTTTGTTTTTAAATTGATTGTTAAGTTAGTTTCAACTTTATTATAATGAAATATAATATTTTAGGTCGTATGACTAATAAAGAGATTATTAAACAGTTTTTAAAGAGCGTGGACCAAAACCACCTCATTCCCTTGATCAGTGAGATGACCGATGCTGAGATCTCACCCCTTTTTGATCAAATCAACGAATGGAAAAAACGGCCCCTTTCTGATTTTATATATCAATCTCCCCCTTCTCTTCCCTCTCACCTCACCTCTTCTCTCTACAAGACTTTAGAAGGAGATGCAAATGATATTAAGAGAGGAAAGCAGGCTTTAAACGATCAATCCGTTCATTGCATCGTATTAGCCGGAGGTGAAGCTAGCCGGCTAAATTCCAATACACCTAAAGCCCTTTATCCCCTTTTCCCCGGAAAAACACTGCTGAGCTTATTCATTGAAAAGCTCTCTCACTCACAGACCTTCACCCTTTTAACCTCTCCCGCCGGGTCTTTACCTATTAAAAAAACGCTCCCTTCATCATTTCCACCTCCCCTCATTCAATCAACGCTCCCTTTTCTAGATCTCAATCGACATTGGATCCTCTCTTCAAAAGGAACAATTATAGATGGCCCTGACGGCAATGGCGGGCTTCTCACCACCCTCAAAAAGACAGGCTATTTAAACGCTTTAAAACAACAAGGGATCTCCACTATCGTGATCATGCCAATCGATAATCCCCTGATTGATCCCTATGATCCTAATCTTATCGGAATCCATATCAACCGGAAAAATGATTTAACCTTACGTTGTTATGAAAAATCAACCAATGAAAGAGGTGTTGGGATCATCGGAATGGATGATCGGGGAAGAGTACATATCGTCGATTATACGGATCTTAATCCGGAAAATCCCGATTATAGCAATCTCAAATATGCCAATATGAATCATATGTGTCTTTCAATTGATCGATTGATCGAGATGGTGGAAGAAAACTTGTTACCCTTTCATTGGGTAAAAAAAACGATATGCCGAGAGAAACACCCTGAAGTGATACCAATAGGGTTAAATCCCGATACTTCAGGCCATTTTAGTATCTATAAAGGAGAGCGATTCATTACCGATATTTGCCCCTATGCCGATCGAGTCAGCCTTATGATTTCCCCAAAAGAGAGCTCATTTGCCCCCCTTAAAAGAGAGGATGATCTTCCCCATATACGCGAGCAGTTAAACAAAAGGATAAAAAAGAGTTAAAAAAATCTTGCGGATTTCGCGTATTCCTTGAAGGACCGTTGGTGATTGAATGTCCTCTTTCATCAATGTATCTCCAAGCCTGACTGATAAGTCAACATCCAGACCCGCCCTCTCATCATTGAGCATCCCAATATATCGCTGAATGATATTTCTAAACGTCACCGGTAACAAATCAAATAATGTTCTTGAAATTTCTCGGTGTTCTTCTATTGAAAGACTCTCATCTCTAGGCAATAACAGCCCTTGTGTCACAAGAAAACAGGCCCTAACTGCCGGCCTAATTACCTTAACGTGAAAGGAAAACAACTTATAACACTCATCTTTTCTCTCAGGAGCGGCCCGACTATATTCATCCCAAAATCCCATAACTATAAAAATGCGGGAATTGATTGGAATGGACACTTCACCGTTAGCTTTATAAATTTTATCCCATTTTATTTGGAGGTTTTCTTGCTGAGTTTGGCTTGCTATCACAAGAGAATGAATGGAATCTAATGCCGATCGGGCCGTCTCTTCAAGATTACCCCAATATCTCATTCTTGGCCTTTTAATTTTCCTAACAAAAGCTCGCATATTCGGATCAATCCACCCGGTTAACTTCAGTGCAGCTCCTGTTGCTTCGTCCTCTGATTGGGTTCTTTTTAACAAGTGGTGTCGCATATCTTGAGTGAGTGTTGAATGGGGGAATTTTGAATCAAATACATCGATCAACCGAGACCAAGAAGCAATAACTTCCGTCGATTTCATATGCTCTGTGAAGGCGCTTGGATCGATGGCTTCCATCCGATCCATAATGCTATAGACTCTCATCCAGAGTCCCCATGCAATTGAAGGATCCGTCTCTCTTTCAATGCACTGAATGGTTTCTTCAAAATTGAGTGCATAATCTAAAAACTTACGCGCACTTAAAGGAATGCTATTCCCTTCACTGTCATAGATGGGGAATAGCCTCTCATCATCTCTTTTAGCTAACGTTTGATCTAAAATTCTTGCGGAGATGTCCGGGGGAAGCTCCTCATCTTTAGAATAAAGTGGTATCGCTCTACGTCCTACTGTCAGTGGGGACTCTATTCCATCATCCCAATAAGTCATATCATTGAATGTCACAGGGGAACTGTTGGGAGGCGTTCCTTCCCTTTTAAGGCATGATTTTGGTGACAAAGATTCTTCTAAGTCTTCTATGGCCGGCGTTGCATCCTCTACCGGGGATCTAACAGCGCGAAAATGCGTTGCCGAATTGGTAGGGGACGAACAGGCGCAAGCAAAAGCAGTCATTGCTACTTCTGTCGTTCGCTCTTGCTTTTCACTTTTCCCTAATTCTTCGGGGAAACCGGCGCTTTGAGCCTCTGAGTGTGTTACGGGACGTATGAATGCATTTGCCATTACGATGGTTTCCTGTTAAAAAATTAATTTATAATCCCTTTGCATTTATACCGCTCGTCATTCAAGAATTGTTTTTTTTGTCGCCGGCATCCCCGCTTGATCGATTTACCTCACCTCTGCCTATTGTCAATAGCGCGTCGGTTCGGTAAAGGGCCTTCGGCCCGATCGACCATCGGTGCGCCGGC
>JAIPIG010000019.1 GCA_021734805.1 Simkaniaceae bacterium | reverse complement strand
AATTTAATTTCCGGGAAGGCCAAAATCACCCCTTCCTTAGAAAATATAACTCCGGAAATAGTGGATTGGCTGGATGATATAGTGAGGCGGGTACTTCAGGCTGCTTGAGTTAGGCAACTAAAAGTTGCAAAGTCGAGGATGATGATGATGACGAGGAGGAGGAGGCATCAGAGATTTGGTTTGAAAGAATTAATTATTTCTTTTTGCTATATGATTTGCTGGAATTGGGTTGTACAGATTATTTAAGAGATTATAACTTTGAAAATTCATATAAATTTGGATTTGCTTATAAACTTTTACCTAAAGAGGTTGAGGGTTATACGTTAGCTATGCACTACGGTATGGCATATAGCAGAGATCAATTCCGAAATAGCCACTTTAATTTTAAATGCAATTATAAAATTGATGAAATGAAATTGCTGCCCATACGTATATTTTATACTGATAATTGTGGATTCGATATGGAGTTGTATCCGGAAGACTATTCTGATTTGGACTTCATCATCAATCGATTGAAAACAGCCTATACTTGCTACTTTCTAGATGCAACCAGTCGCGTAGAACATATGATTCAGGAGGAGCTCGATGACATAGCTGATCCCCCTGGAAATATTCGTGATGACCCGGAAAGTCTTAAAAAAAGTAATGAAGAATCTTTAGCAACAATCGAAAAAATTAAGAGAGAAATAGGCTTTGCGTATTGTACGTTGGATGGTCGATTGAGTTTGATCGAGAGAAAGCAACAAAAACTCAGGGAAGCCTTATGGTTGCTATATGATAGATGCATTAAAGAACATGGTACGGTTGGGAGTTATTATCAAAGGGGAATGATATCTTTTTCTAATGGAGATTATTCAAGTGCGTTCTTTGATATCAGGGATTTTATCGATCAGGGAGGAAGCGAAGAACATTTTTCATATCAAATGCTTGGGGAAACTCAAATTGAACTGGGACTATTTAATGAAGCGATTCATTCTCTAAGCAAAGCAATTGATATAGACCCTAAGAAAAAAGAAACTTACCTATTCAGAGCTATTGCTTATTTTGAACAAGGAAATTTTGAGAAGTCACTTGATGATTACCTCAGTTCAAATGGCTCTTTAAAATATATTGATCCCGGAAACAAAAAATCTTTTGATTTTGCCAAGGGGTTAATTACCGGAGCTCAGGGGGGAGGAAAAGATGCTATCGTAGAACTTGCGCCTTCAATCTATTCGTCAGCAAAAGGTCTTGCGCATGGGTTATGGTCTTTTGCTTGTGATCCCATTCATGTTTCTCAAGACTTTGTTGATAGTTGTCAAAAGATTATTCAATATCTCTCACAAGAAGGCGTTTTAAATACTTTGCAGATTGTTGTGCCTGAAATGAAAGAGCTAGTCGAACGATGGCCTAATTTATCGCAAGAGGCGCGTGGTGAAAAAATGGGCTATATTATTGGGAAATATGGAACAGACTCTCTTGCCTGCCTCGGAGTGATGAATGGAGCAAAATATTTTAAAAATCTCAGCAGGGCAAATAGAGTTTTAACAATCGATGCGATCAAGGATGCAAAAAAAGCAAAACGAATTAAAAAGGTTTCTGATCAATGGTGGGAAAAAACAAGTCCCCTACTTGAAGAATTAAAAAAACAAGAAGGTCGATTTGATCAAAATTTAGCTAAAGCCTTTAGGAATCAAAACCTTAATGAAACACAAGTAAGAAAAATCTTGCACGGAGCAGGATTTAAGACATTTCCTAGACCAAAGGGAGTGCCTAATAATTGGGTTGTGAAAATTGCTGATAAAAGTGGTGGTATGGAATATTTACATCCCTCCAATCAACATGCTTCAGTTAGAGTAATGCCGGGGAAATCACATAGTCCAAATTTAAACCAACAAAAACCATATATAGTTCAAAAGAAGGATGGAAAGGCTTTTGACGAATATGGAAATTTAGTAAATCAAAATGCTGCAGGAGCCCATATATCTTTCGATGATTTTGTTTATAGGGAATAATTTTTTATGGATATAGATAGAAAACAAATACTGGAAAGTTGTTTGGAAACAATAGAGGGTATTGCTGACAAAGAATATCAAAAAAAAATCTGGATACGAGGAGAGGGGCCTGAAGTTGATGACTTTAATGAAACAACATGTAATTTTTTCCAAGATGGTAATGGAATTATTCAAAATTATAAAGATTTTAGCTTGACTCATGAACAATACCAAATCCTAAGAAAGTTTCGGGATGCATTCGAATCATTTTGTTCAAAATATGAAGTTGATAATGAATCAATGCTTAATCATCCTGAATGGACCAAGATTACGGAAATAGCTAATGAGGTTTTAAAGGTGTTTGATTATTACAAAGATCATAAATAGTAGACTATACCGAAATAAACTGAAGAATTGGTTTTTATCTTCGCCGGCATCTTCGACTTTTTATCCTTCATTTTTGCGTAAGGTGAGTTTAAAAATCTCAGCAGGGCAAATAGAGTTTTAACTATCGATGCGATCAAAGATGCAAAAAAAGCAAAACGGATTAAAAAGGTTTCTAATCAATAGTGGGGAAAAACAAGTCCGCTACTTGAAGAATTAAAAAAACAAGAAGGTCGATTTGATCAAAGTTTAGCTAAAGCCTTTAAAAACCAACAGCTAAGTGAGCCTCAAGCAAGAAAAATCTTGCATGGCGCTGGGTTTAAGACGTATCCTAGGCCTAAAGGAATTCCTTTAGATTGTCAGGTGACAATTTCTAAAAATGGTTTTGGGATGGTGTATATTAGAAAAGGCACAACTGCAGATCAAGCTTTTCATATATTGATGAAAAATAAAATTGATTCACCAGTATTTTCATCTGTCTTAGAATCAACAAAAATTATATCCGATTTAGATTACCAAAAGAGAATATGGATTATGGCGTCTGATCCTCAAGTTGTAGATAGCTATGATGATACTATTATGTTCTTTTTAGAAGATGCGGAAGCAATTTTAGAAGCAAGAAAAGACAATAAAGTGAAAATGACAGATAACCAATACAATCTGTTATCTCATTTTTATGAGGTTGTTGAAAATTACAGCCTTTATTGTAAATTAGAGGATAAAGATATCATCAAAGATCCAAAATGGATAGAGATTACAGAGTTGGCTAAAAAAGTCTATGACGAACTAAAGGACAAATAGCATGCAAGTAATAGAAGGTATCCCGCTGTACAATATACCTCAAGGGGGATAAACGCGGCACTGATCGATTTTTTGATACTCTTCACGGATGCGATTCACTTCTTCTTGATCGGTTGGGCAGGGGGAGAGATCCCAAATTTGGGTCGCGTAATTGTGTATTGATACATCGGTTGAGAAAAGGCCCATTCCGGCAATGTTTCGAAGTGCAAATTCTGCCCAGCGCATTGGATCTTGATAGAGTTCATCGACTTTTTTATGGGTTTCATAGTAGGCATTGAGATCATTTAAAATAAAGTAGCGATCGGGAGCTCCACCATAGACCCCTTCAAAAATACTTTCATGAAGATAGGCAAGCGCATTTTTTTCGTCTTCATTTTCAGTGAGAGAATCATTGATAAGGGCCTCAAGTACTCGATTGATCTTGGGGTTTTCATAGGCAAGGTCTTGAGGGTGGTATGTTCGCTCTCTAGCCATGGTTAGGTTTTCTTCTGCCGATGATCCAAAAGCAAAAGGCCACCATGCCTCTCCGATGGCTTCTTTCATCTCAATATTAGCCCCATCGTTTGTCCCTACGGTGAGAGCGCCGTTGATGGCGAGTTTCATATTCCCCGTTCCGGAGGCTTCCGTTGAAGCCGTTGAAATCTGCTCTGAGACATCAGCTGCAGGAATAAGGACCTCAGCTTTGCTCACATTATAGTTTTCAATATAAAGGACTTTCAAATATTCGCGAGCTGCCGTATCGCGCTCGAGCATACGGCTGATGCAATAAATTAAGCGGATCACGTTTTTTGCAAGTTGATATCCCGGTGCTGCTTTCCCGCCAAAAATGAGCATGCGCTTGACTTTTCGTGCAGAGGGGTTTTCTTTGAAGTCGTAATAGAGCATGAGCATATGAAGGGCAGCCATGAATTGCCGTTTATATTCATGGATTCGCTTGATCTGAATATCATAAAGAGCCTCAGTCCCTAAGAAAGGTTCAAAATCGGGATAAAAATTATATTTTGCTTTGCACTCAGGTCTAAAATGATCGATGAGATATTGTTTATTCATCGTTTTAATTTTGAGAAACTCTTTTTGAACATCAGGATTAGAAGCCCGATCGCCCAATTTTGCAAGTTGGGCAAAATCGACAATCCAATCGAATCCAATCAGTTTAGTGATGAAGTTGGAGAGGAGGGGATTGCAATGCAAAAGCCATCGACGTTGAGTGACTCCATTCGTTACATTGATAAATTTTTCCGGGAACATTTCAAATATATCGCGAAAGACAGTTTGTTTAAGAAGTTCCGTATGTAATTTTGCCACACCATTCACTTTATGAGAGCAGAAGATGGTCAGGTAGGCCATGCGTACCTGATCGGAATGTAAAATGCTCATCATTTTAATTTTATCATTATTATCGGGATAGCGCGCCTGGATTTCATGTAGGAAATGTTGGTTAAGGCGTTCAATGAGTCGGTATTGTCGAGGAAGAAGCTCTTGCATGCGGTAGATGTTCCACTCTTCTAATGCTTCCCGCATCACCGTGTGGTTAGTGTAGCTGCAAACCGTACGTGTTATATCAAGCGCTTCATCAAACGTTTTGTCCTCATTTTGCATGAAAAGGCGGATGAGCTCGACGACGGCTAGAGAGGGGTGGGTGTCATTGATTTGAATGCGGACCTTATCGGCAAAGTCATCGATGGTATTATATAAAAAACGGCGCTCTGCAATGATGTCTTGAAGCGTTGCCGACACGAGAAGGAATTCCTGTTTAAGGCGGATCCGTTTTCCCACATCGTTATTATCGTTGGGATAGAGGACATCGGTCAATGAGGTGTTTTCAGCAGCGCTTCCCGTATCGCCGGCATTATATCTTTGGAGTGAGAAATTGCGTGGGGATTCTTTTGTTGACCAAATGCGCAGTGTCGTTACGGGGAAGGTTGAAGTGCGAGAAAATCCGACAATGGGATAATCATATGGGATCGCTCTTACATCTTCTCCATTAGAAACATCATAAACTTCTTCACCTTTTGCATTGAGTCGCTTTTGCAGCTCTCCCCGAAAATGAACGGTGGCAGCTTGAGCATCTCGACGAAATTCCCAAGGGTTTTCATATAATAGCCAACAATCGGGGCGCTCAATTTGAACCCCATTTAGGAGTTCCTGTTCAAAGATTCCATATTGATAGCGAAGTCCATATCCAATCGCAGGATATTTTTGAGTTGCAAGCGAATCGAGAAAACAAGAGGCAAGACGACCTAGCCCCCCGTTACCAATCCCGATTTCCGGTTCAATAAGCATCATCAGATTAAAATTCCGATCCACTTTTTTTAAAACGGCATAGACAAGGTCATTAGAGCAGAGGTTTGTCAAGTTATTGCCGAGGAGACGTCCCGGCATATATTCCATCGAAATATAATAGATTTTGCGCACATTTTTTTTAGCATAGGTGTGGTTGGCTGCGGCCCAATTGATCAAAATCTCCTCTCTCAGTGACCAGCAAAGAGCTCTATAAAATTCGATGTCGGATGCCCCTTCAAGAGTGCGGCCCATTGTTGTCAAAAGATAATGTTTGATTTTTAAAATAATGACTTCGCTTTGGATATCAATGGTGTTAGTCACAGAGCAAATCCTATGGATGGTGAAAGTTTCTCTTGATATATCAAAAAAAATTTCAAATGACTATAAAATTGCAGTGGATCCAATAATTGCTTTTAAAATGAGATAGATGATGATGCAAGAAAGGGCGCTTGACGGAAGTGTAATAATCCATGAAGCGATGATATCCTTCAGCATGCTCAGATTGAGCGCAGAAATTCCCTTTGCAAGTCCTACTCCAAAAACAGCACCAACAATACAGTGTGTTGTTGAAACGGGGAGACCTAGTTTGGAGGCGAGCAAAATAGTTGCAGCTGCACCAAACTCTGCGCAAAATCCGCGAGAGGGGGTCAAAGCGGTAATTTTTTTGCCAATGGTTTCAATGACACGCCATCCCCACGTGGCAAGTCCAATCACAATGCCCAAACCAC
This sequence comes from Simkaniaceae bacterium, assembly GCA_021734805.1. NCBI lineage: Bacteria > Pseudomonadati > Chlamydiota > Chlamydiia > Parachlamydiales > Simkaniaceae > Simkaniaceae bacterium. Next base: position 36,150 of record JAIPIG010000019.1, on the reverse strand, counting down.
CTAGAGCAAGAAGCCAGAAAGGAATTTTGGCGCTGAGCGCAAGATTTTGAGGGTTTTTAATGATTTGAATGGCAGAGGCAACGGGACCGATGGCATTGGCCACATCATTAGCTCCATGCGCAAAGGCAACGAAACAAGCGGATAAAATTTGTAAGTAACCAAAAAGCTTTTCCACAACCTGATAGTCGGAGACCTCTTTTTTCACGGGCATTTGCTGGGCTATTTTCTCAGATAGGGCTTTCATTGATTTGACTGCAGCGGAAACTTCATCCCGCGTTTCTCCTGAAGAAGAGAGCTTGAGGCGTTGTAAATGTTTCAATGCTTTGTTTAAGCTAAAGAGTTGGTGTCGATGTTTTAGAGAAACTGAACCTTGAAATTGGGAGTCTACATGGGCGTGCTTCACTAAAAAAGCGGTTAAAAGTGAGGCAAGAGATGCAATAATAAATGCCCCGCCAAGAACAAGTAGAATAGGAAAATGAATATCAAAATTTTTAACGCCGCTAAACCCTAATGTAATAAAAAAGGTGAAAAGTACGATAAATACGAGATAGGGCATGAGGCGTTTTGTCGCGTCAATGGGATGAAAGGCATAAAGTACTTTTTTCTGAACCGCGCTAAAAATGATAAACGAAATCAAAGCGCTTAGGCCGGGAGATAGAATCCAGCTCACGGAAATGGAAAGCACTTCTTTCCATTGGATTGCAGCGCTTCCGCCAACAACAATTCCAAATCCCATAATCGCACCTACAATGGCGTGGGTTGTCGATACGGGCCAGCCAAAAAAGGAGGCGAGTTGCAGCCATATTGCCGTTGCGAGAAGAGCAGAAAACATTCCGATGAGAAGAGAGCTCGGATCGTGGGTGAAAAAGTTAAGATCAATAATGCCCTTTTGGAGGGTTTCAGATACATTAGAGCCCAAGAGGGCAGCACCTGAAAACTCCAAAATAGCTGCGATAATCACAGCGCGCTTTAAAGTTAGAGCCCCCGAACCAACAGACGTTCCCATGGCATTGGAGACATCATTAGCTCCAATAGTCCAAGACATATAAAAGCCTGCTGCGAGGACAAGAATAATTAAGAGAAGTTCAATACTCATCAGTTATTATTTTAAATCTAAAATCATTCGAATTCTTATTGCGAGTTTTTCGCAAAGGTGGGAAATTTGCCCAATTTCCTCAATCAAACGGATCCACATATAAAAAACAGGTGTGGATAATGCATCAGCTTGCGCAAAAAATTGCTTCATCAGCTGATGTTTTAATAAATCCGACTCATATTCTCTATAAGAGGTTTGATCGACCATTACTTTAACGCGTTGCGCTTCCATGCCACCAAAGGAGGCTTCGAGCAATTGTTCCATTTCTTTTGTGATCTTTAACGTATCGTTAAATGCTTCGATATTTTTATCGAAGAGTTCTTTCAGCCCTTCATGCAATTCCCGAATGGGTTCAAAAGGCTTCAAAGTAAGCAAATATCCAATTTCTTCTGCTTTGTCGGCAATACTATCTTGGAGAGCTAAAATCTCTAGAATTTGAGAGCGGTCAACGGGTAAGAATAAGCTTGTAGGGAGGTGATTGCGGATATCGTTTTTGGTTAAATCAGCTTCATGCTCCAGTTTGGATAAAATGGGCACGAGACCCTCAATTTGATCGAGCTGATGATTGAAAATCGCCGTAAAGATTTCAGAGAGTTTAGTGATGCAAGCGCCCACTTTTTCCATATGGGACTGGAGAGGGGCAAAAGGGGATTTGCCGAAAAGTCTGGCAATTGTCAACATTGATCTCACCATGAATTAAGTGAGCTCATTCTAATCAATCCCCCCGATTTTGTAAACTGAATTGAATCATTCCCGCCATAATAGGGGTTATTTTAGTGTTAAAGTCCGATCTATCTATTGGTTTCTGTAAGTGTATGAAAATCAGACTGTTGCGGATAAATCAAAGTATTTATCAAAAACTAATCGTATTCAAAATGAGCTAAAAAAGCTGTCTTAATTCGGAAGGCTTAATCGGTCTTGGGATTCCAAGAGGAAGCTTGCCCAGATGTAAATTTCCAATACGGATCCGTTTGAGTTGGTCGATTTTGAGTCTTGCATTAGAGACGAGAAGACGCACTTCGTGTTTTTTCCCCTCAGTCACTGCAATTTTCACCGTATAGTTGTTAATGAATGTGACTCGAATTGGCTTGATAAAAGTCCCCTCGATATATGATCCCTGACAGATCATCTTAAATTGCTCATCTCGAATCGGATGGGTTGTTTTAACGAGGTATTCTTTCTCAATTTTTGAAGAAGGGTGGATCAATTTTTGGGCAAAATGACCGTCATTTGTCACAATCAATAGACCGGATGTTTCCTTGTCGAGTCGGCCAACAGTGAAAAGGCGTCGTTTTTCATGGGACGGGAAAAGGTCGAGCACGATGTGTTCTCCCGGGAGAGCCGTACTTGAACAGATAAAGCCGCGGGGCTTATTCAATAGGTAAATGACTTTCCCTTCGGCCCCTTTGAGGGGTTTCCCTTTCACCTCAATCCGATCAACACCCAGTTCAACGGGTGTTTGAGGAAGGGTTACCGTTTGGCTATTAACGCGTACATGCCCTTCCATGATCAGCTCTTCGGCTTTTCTTCTGGAGGCCACACCACAGGCAGCAATCACTTTGGATAATCGATTTTTCATAGGAAAGAGCATATCAAAGACAAGGAATGAATGCAATCAAATCAATCGACCAAGCGGGGATGCCGGTGACAACCAATATAAAATTTTAATTTACAGCCTCAGGTAGATTTTTAATTTACTCCGAATAGGGTATAGGGGTATAACGAAATGGTCTAATTAGCTATAATGAGTGCCTTTATATGAAAAAAGCGATTTTAGTACTACTGCGTCATGGACAGTCAGTTTGGAATAAAAAAAATCTTTTTACGGGGTGGATTGACGTTCCTTTGAGCCCTGAGGGGATAGAAGAAGCGATCAAGGCGGGTCATCAAATTAATCAAATTGATTTTGCTGCCGTATTCACTTCCGTATTGATTCGGGCCCAAACAACGGCAACACTCGCTATGAGTGTGCATACGCACGAGCGGGTGCTTGCGTTTCAACACGACGATCCGATGATGAAAAAAAATGCGCGGGTTTATTCGGAGAACGCAAAAGAGCAGCTCATCCCCGTATTTACGAGCTGGCATCTCAATGAGAGAATGTATGGCAGTTTACAGGGGATGGATAAGGATGAGGCGCGTGCCCGGTTTGGTAAAGAACAGGTCCAAATTTGGCGTCGCAGTTTTGATGTAGCTCCTCCTGAAGGTGAAAGCTTAGAAATGACAATGGAGAGGACTTTGCCTTATTTTGAAGAGCATATTTTGCCTTATTTAAAGAGAGGGGAAAATGTTTTAATCTCAGCTCATGGAAATTCCCTTCGATCCATTGTGTATGCAATTGAGGGGATGACAAAGGAAGAGATTTTACATTTTGAGATTCCCACGGGCATGCCGCTTTACTATGAATATGCCAATGATCGCTATGAGAAAAGAGGTTGATTGATGAATACAAAGGAGTCTCTGACAGCTCCTGCCTTTCAGAATGCAAAATTGCAAGAGGATATCCTCTCTGCTATTGAATCATTATATGATCTTGTGGGAGCGAGTGCCGATGATCAATTCGTATTGACGTCTTCTAATGCCGAGAGCGTCACACAAGTCTTTTATCATGTCTATTTTGAGCATATTTTAAAAACGGGAAAAAATCAGATTCTCATTTCTAATTTGGAAAGTGCTTCAACGCTTCTCAATGCAGCCCGTTTAGAAGCGGCGGGATGTCGTGTCGATGAAGTGTCTGTGAATTCGGAAGGTCTTATCACGCCAAGCATATTGAATCTGCATACATCTCCCAAAACAAGCATACTATTTATTTCTCTTGTCAATCCGTTAACGGGTGTCATTCAACCCATAACCGAGATTGCCGCCTATTGCCATCGCCATAATATTTTACTCCATGTGAACCTTTCCGATGCCATTGGGGGAACCTATTTCCATTTTGATGAGTATCCGATAGATACAATTTCTTTTGATGCAACAAGTATAGGTGGGCCAAGAGGCTTAGGGGCTCTATTTGTTAAAAAGGGGAAAAAGATTTCTCCGCTCATCCCAACAGCTGAGCGTATTAATCCCTCACGCGGAGGTGCTTTTGAGCCCGAGCAGTTACTTCAATTTAAAAAAGCAGCGTGCACGCTAAAGAGCGAATTCGACTCTATGACACTGAATGCAGCTCGGTTAAGAGATCGTTTCGAAGCGATTTTAAAAGACCGCATTCCGGACGTTGTGATCCCTTTTGAGCAGCAGCTACGCGTTGCTCATCTTTCGACGATTTGTTTCCCGGGGGTTGCGCAAGATCTCATGCTCTTCCATTTAGCCCATCAAAATATCAATGCGAGTATGGGTGGAGGAGAAACTCAAAAATTACAGCATCTCTTGACAAAGTGCGGGATGGATGCCACTTTAGCCCGCTCTTCTTTAAGTTTTAATATGTTTCAAGATAGAGATGAAGAGAGACTTGATTATATGGTAGAGATCATTGTTGACACCTATTACAAATTGAGAAAAATCTCATGCGGCCTCTCATTTGAGGAGGAAGACTGATGCAATTTTTTACCCCCTTTACTTGGTCTCGTTATAGCAAAGCGCTGAAAGCTTCAATTTTATATCCCCATAATGCCGGAACCATTACGCCTGAAGATGCTCAAATGAGTGAAATGCGGCTTCTTTCAGGTTCTGCGGGGCGTTTGAAGGACGGTAACTTTGCTAAAATCTATCTGCTTATTGATGAAGAGGATGGGCTCATTGCCGATGCAAAATTTCAAGCTTTTGGTGATAGCGCTCTGATCGGATCTCTACAAATTCTGTGCAATTTTGTGTTGAGAAAGAACTATGATCAAGCCTCTCGCATGACGGCAGATCTTATTGATAAACAGGTGCGCGAGCGCGAAGATCAAAATGCCTTTCCTCCTGAAACCTATCCCCATCTCAATTTGGCCCTTTCAGCCTTAATGGAGGCGTTAGAGGGATGTCAGGATATTCCTTTTGCCATCAATTATGTTCCACCTGTTCCTTTCGATCGAGAAAAAGGCAATGAGGCGCCCGCCTTTCCTCATTTTAATGATCTCAATGATGCGCAGAAAAAAGCCATTATTGAAGAAGTCATTGAAAAGGATATTCGTCCCTATATTGAACTCGATGCGGGGGGGGTTGAGATTACGAAGATTGATGGGTATCAAATTACGATTACTTATCAGGGGAATTGCACATCATGCTATTCGGCAACGGGAGCCACGCTCTCTGCGATTCAATCTCACTTACAAACAAAAGTAAATGAAAATATCGCTGTCATCCCCGATACGTCAACCCTCACATTTGTTCCTTAAAACTCAGGTCAGATGTCTCAAGCTGCCCGATTGGATGCAGTGCACTTTATAGTGAAGATCTTCGAGGAGGAGAAAGCCCTCTTTGGAAATACTGCGGACATAACCTTCGATTCCATCAACGCGGACAAGCTGATTGACAAACGCGAGATGCCGGTCATAAATCTTTAAAATAGGGCTAAAGCCCTCTTGGTGGAATTGATTGATTTTTTCTGCAAAGGATTGGGCGAGCATTTCAACGACGTGCGCTATATCGTATTCGCGATGATTTTCTAAAAAGATCGATGTCGCAGGTTGGTCGATCATTGAGGTGTCTTGCATATTGACATTGAGCCCAATACCAATCAACATCACATGATGATCTTGAATCGGTTCGGCTAAAATTCCCGCAATTTTTTTTCCATTCACAATAAGATCATTGGGCCATTTGATTTGGCCGCGGATTCCAAAAGTTGCTAAAAGTTCAATCACGCAGATACTGAGGATTTGCGTATATTGATGGGGGTATCTTTCTTCTTGATAGTCAAAGCAAAATGTTGTTAAAAGATTTTGATGTGGTAAAGAAATCCAAGCGCGGTTGTGTGTCCCAAGACCATGTGTTTGATGAGAGGTATAAATGACGCCTAATTCACCGGCATCAAATTGAGCATAATGCTCTTTGGCATAGCGAGTGGTTGAATCAATGCGCTCTAGGAAAATGGGTGTTATTTTTTCAATCATACGGTAATAATAGATCAAAACACTATTTATACCGAAATAAATTGAAGAATTGGTTTTTATCTTCGCCGGCATCTTCGACTTTTTACCCTTAATTTTTTGACCTATCTTCAATAGGATTAAAAAATTAAGCCGGCTAAAGCCTGATAAAAATTCGAAGCGCCATCAAAGCTAAAACCCCAATTCTTCAACTCATTTCGGTATATGCAAAGTTGAGAAAAGGAAAGTCATTGTTTTTTGATGCCAAGGTGCTTAAAAGATTAGATTTTAAGGCGCTGCCCATTATTTTATGCTTGATGATCATTAGTTTAATGGTGATCTCTTCTTCGACGGCAGAGTTCAAGCCGGGTGAAGAGGTCTATGTTACGCGAGAGGTTATGGGACAGTTGCGCGCCTTTTTATTAGGGCTCTTTGCCTATTTCTTTTTTGCATGTATCGATTACAGAAAATTACGCAGCTATGCTTGGCTCTTATATATTGGAATGCTGATCCTGCTTGTTGGATTGTTTTTTACATCACCGATTCAAAATGTTCATCGTTGGTATAAATTGCCATTGATTCCATTTACAATACAACCGTCTGAATTTGCGAAATTGGGCGTGATCATGATGCTGAGCTTTTTTCTCGAAAGGCACAAAGCAAAGGCCCATCGATTGTCTGTTTTTTTACAATCATCACTCATTGTCTTTATTCCGTTTGTTTTAATCTTAAAACAACCCGACTTAGGAACGGCGCTTGTATTGCTGCCGATGATGTATGTTATGTTTTATTTTGGGGGAGTGAATCGCAAAATAATGATTGCATTATCAATGATTGGTGTGGTTGTATTTGGATTTGTGATTAGCTTGTTTAGTGGCATTCTTTCGCATGAAGAATTGAAACCTGCGATGACTAAAGTCTTAAAAGAATACCAATATGAGAGGCTCAACCCCAATACGTATCACCAGCAGGCCGGTCAAACGGCGATTGCTCTTGGACGAATGACCGGCTCCGGTTGGCATCAAAGTGAGTATACCGCTAAAAAATGGTTGCCATTCGGTTATAGCGATTCGGTCTTTTGCGTTTTTGTTGAGGAATTTGGGTGCTTAGGCGCTTTTTTGCTTTTAGGCTTGTTTTTTGCACTTATTTATTTTAGCTTTCAAGTTACGGCAGTTGCTAAGGATGACTTCGGTCGTTTGCTGTCTGCAGGGATTGCCGTATATATTTCGATGCATGTCATCATTAATATCGGGATGATGGTGGGTTTTTTACCCATTACAGGCGTACCGCTTGTTCTGATTACATGTGGAGGTTCATCTGTTTTAGTGACGATGAGCGCTCTCGGAATATTACAAAGCATTTATTCAAGAAGGTATATGTTTTAGTATGTATCATCATTTATTTATATTTAATCCCGGATGTTGGATTGGAGAGGGCAATATTGATATGAATGCCTTATCGGATCGACTTATTTATTTTATGCGATGGAGATCTCTTGTGATTGACCACGAACTAATGGAGTTTGAGGCGACGCAAGAAATTCAAATCGCCGGTCATACCGATGTCATGTACAATCACTTTCTATTCACCAATTTTGATAAAAAGCATTTCGATGTGGTGTTAGAGAACCAAGCTTGGGGTGAGGTGAGTGGCCGGGGAATGGTCGATGACCGTTTTATCGGTTGGGAGTTTAGAAAAAATGACCTTGGTTTTGAAGGATATGAATTCTATGAACTTCAAGATGATGAGACATATCACATTAAAGCGGAGTTCATCACACAAGAAGATTTACGTACAACGATTGAAGGAAAGATCTGGAAACAACTAGCTCCTTCAAAAACAGAAATGAAGGAATAAAAGAATGATGAAAATGCGGTATTTACCTTTGCTTGCGGCGCTCATAGTCGGATGCGCCCATGGTGCACTCATGACGATTGATGATTTTTCTAATATTCAAGTAGGGACATCGATTCAAGAAGTTGAAAAGAAATATGGTAAACCGATTCAAACAAAAAAAGAGGGGAATCGGATTGTCTATGAATATGTCGAGCGGATCAAAATGGGAACGGATACGGTTGAAATGCGGAAATACTTTTTTGTTGTGCGCGATGGCAAAATCGTGAACAAGTATGTTCGCTATAAGAATCCACCTGCCTATGACGAAGTCTACTCAGATGATATGTTCCCCGACCAGGGTGGTTAAAACATTAAAAACCCCCTCCGTTCGTGGACAAAAAAAACCACAGTCAAATAGACTGTGGTTTTTTTATATAGCAGGAGATCTACCGTTAGGCTTTGATATTGATATCAACACCGGCCGCAACGGGCAATACTTTGAGTTTGTCAATTGTATCGGGTGTTGGATTTAAAATATCTAATACACGGACATGAGTTCTCATTTCAAATTGCTCGCGTGATTTACGGTCAACGTGTGGAGATCTCAAGACAGTGTAAATTTCTCTTCTTGAAGGCAAAGGGATAGGGCCTACAACTCTTGCACCTGTGCGCTTAGCTGTTTCAACAATATCAAGTGTTGAGCGATCGAGGACTCTCTGGTCATAGCCCCTCAATTTGATACGTATTTTTTTATTTGGATGTTGTTTTGTCATATCCGAATTAAATCCTTCTTATTTTTTCATAATTTCTTCTTGCAATTTCGCGGGCACTTTTTCAAAGTGGCTAGGTTCCATTGTATATGTCGCACGTCCGGAACTCAAAGAGCGCAGTTGCGTTGAGTAGCCAAACATTTCACTAAGAGGAACTTCAGAGTCGAAAATCACAACTCCGCGAACATTTTTTTGATTCATAATTTTTCCGCGTCGTCGATTGATATCGCCCATGACATCTCCAAGGAAATCTTCCGGAGTTGTGACGCTGACTTTCATAATAGGCTCAAGAAGGATTGGCTGAGCTTTATTTGCCGCATCCTTAAGTGCCATCGATCCGCAAATCTTAAAGGCCATCTCGTTAGAGTCGACATCGTGATAAGATCCAAAGACGATGTCTACTTTGACGTCGACTAGGTTATATCCCGCGAGAACACCTGTTGAGAGTCCGTCTTCAATCCCTTTAATAACAGCCGGAATGTATTCTTTAGGAATGGAACCACCCACAATTTTACTTGTGATTTCATTTCCCTTTCCTTGCTCATTTGGCTGGATTTCGAGGCAAACGTGAGCGTATTGACCGCGACCGCCCGACTGCTTGACATATTTTGTCTCAGTTTTAGAGGGGGATGTAATTGTTTCTTTATAAGAGACTTGGGGCTTCCCAACATTAGCATCTACCTTGAATTCGCGTAGCATACGATCTTTAATGATTTCAAGGTGGAGCTCTCCCATCCCTTGAATAATAGTTTGTCCCGTATCCTCATCGGTTCTTACTCTAAATGTCGGATCTTCTTCAGATAAAGAGGAAAGAGCTAAGGATAGTTTTTCGCGATCGGCTTTAGATTTGGGCTCAATAGCCATAGAGATCACGGGCTCGGGGAATTCCATTTTTTCAAGAATTAAAGGGGCGTTTTCAGCACAAAGCGTATCGCCTGTTGTTGATGACTTTAGGCCGATGATGGCCGCGATATCTCCGGTATAGAACTCATCTTTATCCGTACGTTGATTCGCATGCATCTCCAGAAGACGAGAAACGCGCTCTCTTTTATCTTTTGTTGTGTTGAGAAGGGGCATGCCCTTTTTTAAGGTCCCCGAATAAATGCGGACGAATGTCAGACGACCAACATAAGGGTCAGTCATCACTTTAAAGGCTAAGGCAGAAAGAGGGGCATCGTCACTGGGATCAAGAGAGATCTCTTCGTCCGTTTTCATGCTAATTCCTTTGACGGCTCCGCGATCAATAGGAGAGGGCATCCAACGAGTGACGGCATCTAATAGAGGCTGAATGCCTTTATTTTTGAAGGCCGTACCACAAAGAACCGGGTTGATCTTGTTGTCACAGACACCCTTGCGAATGACTGCATGGATCTCATCTTCAGTCAGCGTTTCAGGAGCCTCTAAGACCTTCATCATGAAGTCTTCGTCTTCCTCATCGACTGTCGCAAGCTCTTCAAGAAGACGCGCTCTCATAGATTCGCATTGCTCTTTGAGATCAGCCGGGATTTCCTCTACATCGTATGCAGCGCCCAGTGTTTCATCTTTGAATACATAGGCTTTCATTGCGACGAGATCAACCATTCCTTTAAATTCATTTTCCGCTCCAATCGGACATTGAACGGCAATAGCATTCGCATAGAGTTTTTCCTTCATGGTGTCAATGCACATAAAGTAGTCGGCACCTACGCGGTCCATTTTATTGATAAAGGCGATTCGAGGAACATGGTATTTATCAGCTTGACGCCAAACGGTTTCAGACTGAGGTTGAACGCCGTCGACAGCGCTAAATACGGCAACGGATCCGTCAAGAACGCGGAGTGAGCGCTCTACTTCAACCGTAAAATCGACGTGCCCGGGAGTGTCAATGATATTGATTTTGCAATCTTTCCAGAAAACTGTTGTTGCAGCAGAAGTGATCGTGATTCCACGCTCTTTTTCCTGTTCCATGAAGTCCATGGTTGCAGCCCCTTCATGTACTTCCCCCAAACGGTGAAGTCGGCCACTATAGTAGAGGATTCGTTCGGTACAAGTCGTTTTTCCCGCATCAATATGGGCCATAATCCCAATATTGCGTACATTTTTAAGCTGCTCTTTTTCACTTCTTGGCATATTCAGTTTTCCTAAGTCTTATTTACCATTTATAATGAGCAAAAGCTTTGTTTGCTTCTGCCATGCGATGGGTGTCATCTTTCTTTTTAATTGTTGTTCCTTGATTGTTGTAACAATCGAGAAGTTCCAGCGCTAAGCCTTCTTCCATGCTTCGGCCGACTTTTGTTCTTGAATGGGTAATGATCCATTTCATAGCAATTGAAGAACGGCGGCTCGGAGCGATTTCTACAGGAACCTGATAAGTCGCACCACCGATCCGGCGAGATTTTACTTCTAAATGAGGTTTTGCATTCTCAAGCGCTTGCAAAAATACTTCGAGTGGATCTTGAGCGTTGATTTTTGTAGAAAATTTTTCTATTGCATTATAGACGATGCGCTGAGCAATCGATTTTTTTCCGTGAAGCATAACGCGGCTGATGAATTTTGCAACTTCATCATTACCGTATTTCAAATCTGGCTTTACTTTGCGCTTTTCTGCACTGTGCCTTCTTGACATAGATTTTAATTCCTTAAATACGTTAAAAAAAGAAGCCAAAAAAATGGGCTTCTATGAGTTGAATCCTAATTTAAAATCACTTAGGGCGTTTTGCGCCGTATTTAGAACGTCTTTGCTTACGATCTTTAACAGCAGCACAATCAAGAGCCCCTCGCACAATGTGATATCTCACACCGGGAAGATCCTTAACCCGGCCACCGCGGACAAGAACGATGCTGTGTTCTTGAAGGTTATGGCCTTCTCCACCAATATAAGCGATGACTTCGTGACCGTTAGATAGCCTGACCCAAGCAACTTTTCTAAGAGCCGAATTCGGTTTTTTAGGTGTTTTTGTCTTGACTTGAAGACAGACTCCTCGACGTTGTGGACAACTTACGAGAGCAGGTGATTTTTTTCGTTTAACTTTATCGCTACGTCCAAAACGTACAAGCTGGTTGACCGTTGGCATGATAAACTCGTTCTCCTTAAATAAATTGAAAAATTCGAAGCTATTCGCTGATTTGATGAAGAATATAGCGAAATCGGTAATTTAATGCAAAAGTCATTTAAGCTTAAAAATTGATTTTCATACATTTAAACTTATTATCAAATTTTCCGCATTTTGGGCTATTCCTGCAATCTGTTGACTATCAATCACTTAATAAACTCCTGATTTTAGTCGATATTAGACTCTAGTTTTCAAAATTATATTGTTACGCGTTAATTCCATTTGTTTATTATTTAATATTAAAAACCTTTTATTATTTTATAGTTGCCGATATAGGAATGAAAATAGATGAAGGTTATTTAAGGCGTTTGTTTTATGAAAAGACTTGGCATGTTTTTTTTCTATTTGAGTCTATTGGTTTCTTCAGCAGTAGATTGTAAATCCCTCTCTTTAAAAGATATACATCCTATTGCTATGCAAATGCTAACCTTTCATGTCGAATACAATGAGCTATCCCCTCTCCTTGTAAGGCGCAGTTTTAAGCTCTATATTCAGCAATTTGATCCGATGCATACCTATTTATTGCAATCTGAAGTGAATGATTATGTGAATATGAGCGATCGTAGGGCTCAGGAGATTGTCCAACGGCTGCTCAATCGAGATTATACCGATTTTGAAAGGCTTAATACGATTATGCAGGGGAGTGTTCAAAGAGCGCGGGATATTCGGGCTAAGGCTCTAAAAACAGTTGAGAGTAAACGATTTCAGGTCAATGAGATCGCAGTGAAGCCCACGACTAGCTATCCAAAATCAGTGACGGAGTTGACGGAAGCGAATCAGCGGCTCATAGAGATGTGGGTCCTTGCTGAGTCAAAAGGCCCTCATTATGACTATTATACTGATGAGGAAAGGCTCAAAGCTTTTCAAATTTGGGAAAGACGCCAGCAAAAGCATGAGAACCCCTACCTTTTTTGTGATAGCAGCGGTCAATCATTGAGCCTTGAAGAGGAAGACCACTATTTCTCCGAACATTATCTTAAAGCCTTTGCAATGAGCTTAGATCCTCATACAATGTTTTTTTCCCGAGAGGAAGTCAATCATATGCGGCTTTCTCTCCATAAACAATTTAAAGGGATAGGCGTTATCATTCGCGAGAGCGGTAAAGGTCCTTATATTGCTGATGTTGTTAAGGGGGGGCCGGCAGATCGATCGAAACGCATCTATTCAGGGGATTTACTGATTGCCATTGATGGAGATCGATTAGAGGCTCTTGAATTTGATCAGATTCTCAAAAAACTGGAAGGAAAAGACTTTACAAAAGTTGTTTTAACCCTGAAAAAACCATCTGATCCTGCTGAATATGAAGTTGTTTTGCGTCGCGAGCAGATCACAATGGATGATGAGCGATTAAAATATACTGTCGAGCCCTACGGAGATGGCGTCATTGGCGTGATTTCATTTGATGCCTTCTATGACAACGGGCGTGGAATCTCAGCTGATAAAGATTTGAGAAGAGCTTTTAGCGAACTTAAGAAACAAGGTAATTTAAAAGGGGTCGTGCTGGATATTCGCAATAATGGCGGGGGATTTTTATCCCAAGCCGTTAAAGTAGCCGGTGTGTTTATCCCCCGTGGAGTCATCGCCATTGCGAAATATTCAAATGGGGAGATTCAATATAGCCGCGATATCGATGGAAGTCAATTTTATGACGGGCCTGTTGTCGTCCTCACCTCCAAGGGATCTGCTTCTGCAGCGGAAGTCATTGCCCAAGCACTGCAAGATTACCATGCTGCCGTGATTGTCGGAGATGAGGCATCTTACGGGAAGGGATCAATGCAGTTTCAAAATATCACCGACCCTAAAGCTCCCCACTATTTTAAAATTACGGTGGGCCGCTACTACACGATATCAGGTAGAACTCCACAGCTCGAAGGCGTTAAATCCGATGTTGTCGTGCAATCCGAATACGCGCCCTATCAAATCGGTGAAAAATATCTCGAATATGCCATCCCTCAAGATCACCTTGGATTTTCATTCACCGATCCTAAAAATCCTCTCCGCGAGATTTCATCCGGTGTTGATGAAAACTATCTCTATTCTTCGTTTTTCCCACGGAATCGGATGAAGTGGAAAGCCATGATCCCACAGCTGAAAGAAAATTCTCAGAAAAGGCTCGCAAATGATGCCGACTACCAAGCTTTTTTGCAGAAAATCCAAGCACTTCGCGAAGATAAATCCAAAGGGCATCAAATGCTCCAGGGACTGAGCGATCTACAAATGCAAGAAGCAGTCAAAATTATCAAAGACATGATCGCTATAGATGAGCTGACCTCAAAATAGCCAACGCATCTTACGCAAACAGATCTAGTGTTTAATTGCAAAAATCCGCCGGCGGATTTTTGCAGTTAAACACTAGAAAAAGACTGAAAAAAAGCTCATTTTCAGAAACTCCTTGCAGAAAAAACAAAAAATCGCATAATTTAAGACACACTCATCGAAATGAAGCTTCTAAACTTCATATTCTTATGGCCAGATAGCTCAGTTGGTAGAGCAGAGGACTGAAAATCCTTGTGTCGCTGGTTCGATTCCGGTTCTGGCCAAACCTTTCACATTCTTGCCGAGCAAATGATTCGGAATTCTAGATTTCCTTAAATTACCCAAATGACTGGATTAGAATTTATTTTTAAGATGTTATTTTGGGATGCTTCAACTATTCAATTCAGACGAGCATTTTGATATGTTCCATTCTCTTGAAGAGATTGCAAGTATCAGAGTCTACTTGGGAAAATAGAAGTTCTCTAATCATCTCCGGATTTAACTCATCGAGCTCGATCTGAATTTTTGGCGACGCGACATAATGGAATCATTAGCCAAGGAGTCAAAATTTAGAGAGGGCGGAAAGATGGGCCAAGACACCCTAAATTTTAATTGTGACAAAGCACTTGTCCAGGCCCCAAGGGGTGCAGGATATTATGGAAGCAATCCTTTCAGTCAACGCAAATAAATGAGTTTATTGTGAGCAATCAAAAATTTTGCAATGGCGTCTCTCCACCTCTATTTCATCCGGAAGATATCTTTCTGTTTTTTTTTACTTGGAGTCCAATATAAATATATCATCCCAAGCCAATGTCTTTATTGCGCATTTCTTTATCCGTTCACTTAGTAGTTTGATATACTTCTGCATTCCATTTATATCCCCTAATTTATTATAGCAGATAATTACGTAGAGATAAATTCTCTCATGAATGTTTGGATCGATAGATATCAATTGCTCGAAATCTCGAAGGGCTAGCGCATATTTTCCTGCCCCTAAATTTCTCAAACCGTGCCATAGCACAGGATAATAACCACTCCAATCTTGAGCATGGAGTGGGTTCTTATATAATAGATCAATCATATTGTCTAATTCCGGGCAAAAAGGAGCATTAGCAATTAAGCTTTCTGCCAAAAGCAACTCTTCAATACTTCGATCATCATGTTCTTCAAATGGATTGAAAATGTAGCTTTTTGTACAACTTTTAACGTAAGGAGATACCGATACAGGAAAGTAGGTGGAATCGTAAATGATTCCCATATCTCCTAGGACATAAAACACTAACTGTTCCCCATGGGCTTTAACCATGGAGTAAAGTTTACTAACTGTCGTATATTCTCTACCTAGTTTGTCTTCTGATCGCAAGTTTAGATACCCCCTTAAGTCATCGATTAAGACAACGCCTTTTTGAGGCCAATTATTTAAGATAATTTCTAATTCATGCTCTAATGGAGAAACAATCCATTTTTTTTCAGAATAGAGCGTTCCTGTACCTTCCCCACAATAGTGAGCATCCAACCAATATAAGGGTCTTTCTAATTTAGAAATTTCAGGATATATCAAAAAATTAAAAGAATTATCGCAGTACATGGAAATATTCTGAAAACGAGCCAACCTTCGCTTTGTCTCTAAGAAGATGTTCTTGTGAATTTCAACCGTATAAACTTCTGAAAAACAGTGAGACGCACATTCTGCAGTCATTCCCGTATATGTCCCCGTTTCAACCAAGGTGTCTACATTAAAATTAGAAATCAGATGTCTCATAAACTCATTAGACAAATGATCCGGATGGGCATAAAGAGAAATGTCATAAGCAATTAATTTCGTCATAAACAAGCTTAAAATAAAAACGATATTTCTCATTGGAGCTCCAACAGTTAAATTTTGAATGATAGTATATGTGGATGTACATTTTGCCAATCAAAAGTATGGGAGTGGGTGTAATTAAAAGTTTTAGGCAATCAGTTGCGTAAAAGATGTGGAAAAACGTAGCATCACTCTTTTGAAGTCTTGTTGAGGAACATCATGCAGAAGATAGTCAAAACGTTATTAATTTTTGCGCTATTCAGTTTAATTTGAATGCTTTTGATATTGAACTTATAGAAAAGGAAGGTTTTGCATACACACGGCATAAGTTTTATCCTCGGGTGAACGCCACCCTATAAAACAGATGGTTTCATTAGATAACAGGCCCTTTTTTAGCTGCTCATATTCAGCAATCCATTTCTCTTGTGCTTCTCGGTTGGCCTTACCGGGGACAACAGCTGGTTTTTTATAGAAAAACTGATGTTGTTCAAGCCAATGCGTCATTCCTGAAACGGTGTAATCGATTTGATACGTCGCTTTGACATAGACAACAATATCTTTCACATACAAACAAACATGCTGTTGAAGGTGATTGCAGAGCTCTTCTGATTGGGTTTTTGTGAGATTACTCTCTGAACCCCCATTTTCCGGTTTAAGTTTTTGAGAGTTTTGATAATCAAGGATGTGCTGTCGCACTCCCTCATCACTGAGAAGCAGAACATCGGCTATCCGGGAATAAGACCATCCCCTGTCATAGAGCAAAACAGCTTTGATGCGGTCACAAATCCGCGTATCCCTCTCCAGCTTGTGCTAAGAGATTAGTTTGGTACGTTGATTGTGCGACAAGAAATTCATAAGAACATTTTTGATAAATCAAGAATTTTTTGAAACTGAAATTTCCAAATATAGAGAATCGGAAAACCCAATTTGCTTACGATAGAGCTATAGCGAAAGGACTTCCCATAGGATCGGGAAAAATAGAAAGCACGCATAGAAATATTATTCAGCAACGAATGAAAAAACCTGGGGCTTGGTGGAAATCAGAGCTAGCAGAAGCAATGATCAATCTCAGAATACTAAGCGCAAATGAAGACTGGGATGAATTTTGGAAAGAGGAAACGCCTCAAAGCGTGGCTGCCTAAATATGAGTACAATTTTTAGTTACACCCGAATGGAAGTGGAAAGCCGCATTCAGGAATTTCGATTGGCAAAAATTTCAAAAGTGGTTACATTTCGTTCAATTTTGTTGAAAATCATAGGTGTTCAGATGAAGTTTAGTGGTTTGTTTTGTATTTTTCCTTTTCTCTGCTTGAATATACAACTATCTGCAGTATCACTTTGTCATGTAAATAAGTATTTGCCAAAAGATGCTATTATTTTAGAAGCTGGAGCATATGATGGACATGATACTCTTAATTTTGTAGCTAGTTTCCCTCAGGGAATGATTTATTCGTTTGAGCCAATTCCTAGTTATTTTGATCTTGTTAGTAATAAGATAAAGGATCATAAGAATGTACGACTATTCAATTGTGCATTAAGTAGCTATACCGGTCAGGCTACTTTTTATTTTAGCAGAACTAATCCAGGAGCTAGTTCTCTTTTGCCAGCAAATAAGGATTATAAGTCGCATTATAATGATGTTGAAATGACTACTCCGTGTATTTCTCTAGAAGACTGGGTATGTAGATATAATATAGATCATCTAGATCTAATGTGGTTAGACATGGAAGGAGTAGAATATCATGTTTTATCTTCTTATCCTCAAATATTAGAAAAAACCTCATGTATCATTTTGGAAGTAAATTATGAGGAATTCAGAGAAAATATGTCGTTAGGCGATCAAATACAGGAATTATTAACACAGTATGGATTTGTGTGCACTCATATCGAAGGCGGAAAACTACAAAACGATCAGGTGTGGGTGAAAAAATCCTTATTATGATTTCAGAGTAAGGGCATAAATAGTTTCGTCCAATTGAGTAGCGTAAAATTTGCGTAATTAGGCTTTATGCAGCTGAATTTTCCGATTGGGATTTCGTGTTGTATGGCACTAAAAACAAAAGACTTCAGTAGTTAAACTGAAGCCTTAATTTGGATCGGAAGCTTGTTTCCATGGGTTTAGGGGAAGAGAATCGAACATAGTTGGTGATAAATTGCTTCTAAAACTGTTGTAGAATGCTTTACTAGTGCTCTTTCCCAAAACCCCCTAATACTATAATATTTTTTATAAAAAATTTTATAAGTAGAATTGAATGCATGTTTGGGTTTTTAAAACACTACAGAAGGCTCTTTGCAAGATTTGAAAAACTGAAATCCAGACTCCAATCCTTTCTTCATTTTGTGGCGGCACTGCAATGGCTTAGGTAAATTTCATAACAGAACCTAACATCTGACAACAAAAAATTTAATGCATTTGCTCTGGGGAAACAACGGTTATTGTTGACTTTAATTGGGAAGTGGAAAAATATGTCCAAAAATATTTTTACTTTTGGAGGTTGCAAAAAATTTCCAAAACTTGATTCATCTTACAAAGAATGATGTGGAATATGGGTTATTTGTGATTTTAAATACATAAATAAGTAGGATTACAATTTTATATAACACTTTTAGGGAGACCGTATGAGAGTTCCATTTGTCACTGTCTTGTTTTTCTTAACAATTAAGTTATTTAGTTATTCGCCAGAGGAATTAATAGAGCACGTACAAAAGAGCCTTGAGTGTGCTATTCATCATAAATCAAAGCTTACGCTTCCTCTTTTGCAAATTCACGGGATGTCCTCTGAAAAAAATAGACATTTTCTCAATAATATATGCACTCTTGAAGGGATTAATTATTTAGAAATTGGGGTATGGAAGGGATCTACCTTTTTTTCAGCTTTGTATAATAATCTAAATATCAATAGTGCTGTCGGGGTGGAAAATTGGTCATTGGATCCTCATACCCGGGATTATTATTTTGCAAATCTTAAAAAATTCAAGAAGTTATTACCTGCAAATCTCCGAATGATTGAGAAAAATTGCTTTAAAATTTCCTTGAAGGAATTCAAAGAACCGATTCAAGTATATTTTTATGATGGACGGCATGAAGAAGAAGATCAACGTATGGCGTTTACCTATTTTAATGAAATCTTAGATGATGTGTTTATAGCAATCGTAGATGATTGGAATCATCCTCCCGTTGAGAGTGGAACGCGCATAGCATTTAAAGAATTGGGATATAACGTACATAAAGAGTGGATTCTTCCTGCTCGCGGTAATGGCGATCTTGAGTTGTGGTGGAATGGATTATATGTTGCTGTAGTTGAAAAAAGTAAAAACAACTAAAATCTAGGAACTTTATGAAAAATTGGATCTTTTTAGTTGTATCTTTAAGTTGCAGTCTCTTTGCAGAAACATTCCATTTGGGGGGTGAGCTTAAGCGCACTTTTCCATTTGCTGCCGATCCCGCAAAAAGAGGTGCAGATGCACCTTTTATAAGTGGTAATACCTACAGAAGTATTGCTAATTGGTGTCTTGATGAAACGGATCTACCAATTGACACAGATAAAGTTGTAAGGGGTGATATTATCTTTGTTAAGGGGTGTATACTCGACAATTTTATACACCATGTTCACCCTCATATAAAGGAGCCTTATATATTGCTATCATGTGATGCCGACCACACGAATGGTTTGGATTATCAAATGGTTTTTGTAAATTCAGAAAATCTTATTGTAATGGGCTCGGTAAATTGTCAAGAAACGGGTCATCCAAAGATAATTCCATTGCCATTAGGAATCCCGAATGGCTCTGCGGTAGGATTTCCTAAAAAAAATCAATACACAGATATAATAGCTAAAAACCTTGAAAAGACAATTTTTTGTTCATCAAATTTTACTATTGGATCTCATAAGCGTCGAGAGTACGTATATGATGTTATTACAAAAAAACAATTTATTAAAAACTTACTGAGGAGTTCTCCTGAAAACTATATTTTGAATATTGCTAAATCAAAGTTTTGTATTTCTCCACGTGGTGCAGGCCTAGATTGCTTTAGGATATGGGAAGCTTTATTACTTAACTGTGTGCCTGTTGTAGAGACATCATTTTTGGATCCGCTTTTTTATCAACTTCCTGTATTAATTATTGATGATTATAGCAATCTGACAAAAGAACTACTCATCGAATTTAATAGGAATGTTATTAAGCACAAAAATGAATTCCATAAGGAAAAAATTTATGCGAAATATTGGCTAGATTTCTTTTTACAACTTCAATTTCTAGTAAGAAATGGAATAGACCATGCTGGATTTGTTCGGGAATTTAAGAAACAATCATTTAATATATTATAAGGGTTTTATGAGCTACACGAAATTAGTCTTCGTTTTTATTATGTCTTTAAACTGTTTAATGCATGCCGGCCAGGTTTATCCTAGGCCATATAGTAGTCTTGAAAAAATATTGCCATATAGGACAACTCTAGGGACTTATTATTCCAATGGTATTGAAATTGAGAGAATTTTTAATACGCATAAAATTGTAAAGGCTTTGGAAGTGGGGAGTTTTCTAGGTACTGGATCAACGGCTCACATTGCAAAACTGATGAAATCAAGGGCAAATGCGAAATTGTATGCAGTTGATCATTGGCTCGGTAGTTATAATCATCAAGTGGGTGGTACCGCATATGACCCCATCCTGCCTAAGCTTTATGACCAATTTTTATCAAATATGGTCCATTTAGGACTAACAAAAATTGTTGTTCCCATAAGGATGGATAGTGTTGAAGCCTCTAAATTTTTAAATGAAACATTTGATTTTATATATATTGATGCTGAGCATTTGGAAGAATTTGTATATAATGATCTTGTAGCATGGTATCCACATCTTAACTTAGGTGGTGTCTTTTGTGGAGATGACTGGGGTACATGTGGAGATGTAAGAAATGCTGTAAGAAGATTTGCTAGTGAAAATAATCTTGAAATTTTTACGGGCAGCAATTTTTGGCGTCTTTTGAAAAAGGGTGAAATGCTATAAATTTGTATATAGATTAAGAATAGAATTGGAGGAGAATTGTTAATGGATCCAGCAGTGAAAATGCGATTAGCACATTATATGTTAGGTTTTATACTTCTTATAAATATGCAGCTATATTCAAAAGAAGTTCACTATGTTTCTAAAGAAATTGTCTGTTCTAAGAAATATAAGAAGGGCGCGATTTTAAGAAGGGATAACCTTTTTGTGAATGATTTTTTATGTATTCATTCTCTAATTCGGCACTTTGAACCGAGTACACTTTTTGAAATAGGGACATGTACTGGAGAAGGGACTCAAATTATTAAAAATGCCATGAGAATGGGAGCTGTCTATAGTCTCGAGCTACCTCCTGGAGAGAGTTCTTATGATATTCATTCAATTGGTGAAATGTGCAAACTTCCATATGTACAGGTTATTGGGAATAGTTTAAATACTGATTATACAGCATATTATCCAATCGAGAGTTGGTTTATTGACGGCAGTCATGATTATTTTCATGTGCTTCATGAAACAAAAGAGGCAATTAAAGCAAATTCAAAACTAATTATTTGGCATGATGCTGATATTTTCGAGGTCTTTAAAGCAATAAAAGACGGACTTGATCTGTCAGATGATTATATTTTATATAGAGTTCCAGATACTAGAATAGCATTTTCATTGAACAAGAAAATAATCAAATTCAAGCATTTTCTATGAGATACATTTTTTTACTATTACTGGCTGTTCCACAATTCATTTTTTCTAAGACATTAATTTTTACTACAGCATTTAACCGTCCTGATTTTATTGAATTACAGGACAAACTATTTAAGAAATTCTTTCTGGATGATTATGAATATATCGTCTTTAGCGATGCTAATACAGCCCAATTACAAAATAAGATAAGGTGTGTGTGTAATCAACTGAATGTCAAGTGTATAGATGTTCCTCAAGGTATTCATACTCAGCCTTATTTGCCCAGACTTTCGGGTGATAACTTACATCGACCAAACATTAGAAATTGTAACGCTGTTCAGTGGGCATGGGACAACTATATGTCAAAACATAATGGTCCGGTATTGCTTATGGATTCAGATATGTTTTTAATACGACCATTTTCAGCAGAAAAGTTGATGAGTAAGTATGATATAGCTTATGTTGCTATGGGTACTGAGGATCCCATAACCAAAAAAGGGTATGCTTACATGTGGATTGCTTTGATTTGTTTTAATACACAGACGCTTCCTGAGTTAAATGCCTTTTGTTTTAATTGCGGCCAGTTGCCTAATACTAATGCAATAGTTGATAGTGGGGGTTGGACATATCTGTATTTGAAAAAGTATCAAAATCAAATCAAATATAAGAATATAAATTGCGTGCCAGGTTGTGACTTTTATTGCCCTTATAGATATACGCATCCAAGTAGGCAACGGCCAAAACAAGTGTCTAGTGATATCATTATTGAAAACCTTACTACAAGGGGTTTTACAAAAAATGAGATTGACATGATTTTATGTCAACCAGATACAATAGAACTATTGTTCGACAATCATTTTTTACATTACAGGGCGGGATCCAATTATGAAAAATATTCTAAAAATCACCTAGATAAAAAAGATAGAATCTTGCTCTCATTTTTTGATAAAATTTTATCAGCAAACAGCTGTGTTGAATAACTCAAATTTTTAAGCCTGAAGAAGCATTTTCTATATGAACCTATCTCAATAAGATTCTCGTCTAATTCAGGATCAATGCTAGCTGAATCATAGCATTCCAAGTTTCATTTTTTTCTCCCAAGGGTGGCTATAATGCGAGTAAGTCACATGAACTGCCTCCTGATAAATAGCAAAAAAAAATGAACTGCCTTCATACAACCATAGCATGCTTAATTGTAAATATAAGGTGGGCTTATTTCCCGGTTACTACGGTGTGAGAGGGTGGAGGTGAAAAGCCTCCCCCTACTCGATTCTTTTAACCTGAGTTATGAGTTTATTTGTATATAAATTAAATTTTGCGGAGCAAGACTTGGTATTCATCCATGACAAGCTCAAAGCCATTTTTGAGGAGATAGGGAAGCGCATATTTGGATTTGCCAAGGTCTGATGTTTCTCCGAATTTCCTAGGTGTTTGGTTTCTGACGTCATCAACGAGTATAAGGCCACCGGGGGCAATGAGATTGCGGCTCACGATGAGTTTGGCTTCAGCAAGTTGAAGTTGGGCTGTTGGTTCAATAGGAGTCATATCTCCGGTATCTAGATAGAGGAGATCGATCTTTTTTCCGGGATTCCAATTTTTTAGAAAAATCAGGGATGAATTGACATGGTAGCGGATAAAGGGAAAGTCTTTTGTCATCCATTGGCATCTCGCAATATGAGAGCGGATTAAATCGACGGTGTGGAATTCAATGGGATGGTCTTTAAAAGTTTCAGCACACATGCGGGTGAAAAAACCTGCGCCCCAATCCCAATTCTCAGGTTGAGAAGGTGTCCAAAAGCGTCTATCGTCTAGGTTGCAACCGGGATGTCCCCCGTGAGTAAAGCTGCGTGATGTTCCCAGTTCAACAATGATTTTGCCGTGGTTTTTCTTAAATCCTTCAAATGCAGCTTTAAAGGTGTCATAGCGCGAGAGCGGCTTTCTAGCTAAATGGGAAAAATCTTGATTTTCATAGGTTCCATTTTCCAGATAAGCTTTATACCGATCCAGAGGATGCTCTGCAAATGCAGTTGTGCATAAAGCTAAAAAGAGAATCATTTTTTTCATAAAGGTCTACCTTTTTATAGAGGATAATTCATAAATGAGTTGGTGCCATGCATTTAAAGTTCTTTGCTTGTGTTTTTGAGCAAATTGCTGAACTTGTTGGCTTTTTTGTTCAAAATCTGTGTGTTGAATTTTATATTTTAAGTCATCCCAGGAATCGAAATAGACAAAATGGTTTTGATGCTCAGGCAAATACCATTCACTTTGATGTAGATAAGCCGGTTTAAAGGGAGGTGACCAGAAGAAAGAATATTGTATTGAAATGGTTTTTAAAAAATTTTCAGATGGAATGAAATAGACAAGACCGGACTCCCAGTTTTCAAAAAGAGCGACATTTGACCAGGCATAGGGAATATGGATAATGCCCTTAAAATCTTTTAAATCATTTCGGCCGGCATAGCGGCCTCTATAAAAGGGAATATCCAACTTTCCCAATACAGGAGGTAATATTGCGTCATTGAGATAGGGGGGGATAAAAAAAGTGGTATTTTTATTTATAGTTTTAGGAATCGAAGAAGCTTGTTGATTCGGATTGTAGTAAAGACCTGCCGGTTTAATCGTCAGTTGGCCGGTATCGACTCTTTTCATTTTAGTATAAGTGTGTTCGAAGGGAGTATAACCAACAAATCGAATATGATTTAGGTGTTTTGCTCTGCGGAATAAGCGGTAGAATTCAGGATCGGGAAAATGACAATCAAGGGATGCGTAATCACAATAATCAAAACGGTTGCAAATCCAAATAACCAAGGGGATTTTTGAATGGTTTTGTAAAAAAATACGAGCAAGGGGAGCTGTATCAGAGGTGAGAATGAGATCAAATTGTTCAAAAAAATCGCGGTGTAGGTTCCAAATTTTTTCAGCTCTATCATGCCCAATATTATAGAGTGTAGATCCTTTAGACATCCCGTCAAAAAATAAAGGGGGCAAATCATGAATATACCAGGTTGTCAGATCAATTGAGAGCTCTTTTGCCATGGCCTCAATCTCAAGTGCGCATCCCTTATGAAACGTTAAGTGGAGCATTTTAATGTTAAGGGGTTTTTGCTCTGCTGTGATATTAGATACAAGCCCCATGCAAAGGATTAATAACAGGCGGTATAGCATAGACAAATTAGACTCCTTTACATGTATTGAGACATTTTAAGATCGTTTGAATGCGATTGATATATGTGTGATGGTCTTTAACAAAGTCCATTATTTCAAGTTGATCTTCAAGGGTATAGGATTTCATGCGTTCTTGCGCTAAGTGAAACAAGGTTTTTTCGTTGGGATGGTAGATGATTTTTTCTTTAAAAAGCTTCCAAGTGTGGTAAGAGTTGGTGATTCCCATCGCACCATAACTAATGTTTTTGAAGATGCGGCATGGGATATAGCCTTGTTTTTTCTGCCATTGTCCAACAATGGCAGGAGCCAAATAGGCTTTAGAAATAAACGTGCAATTGCCTTCCATGGAAAGATTTTTTTTCCCGGGATCAAATCGAATTTTAGGATTTAAATGTTTTGCTTCATTGACAAAGCGATGAATTTCATTGGAGTTGCCAAATTCTCCTTGGCCGATGGTTCCAACCCAAGCAATTAAATGATTTTTATTTGAGATGCCTTGAGTTTTTAAGCGGAGTTTATTTTGCTCGATTTCATCCGGTAATAGATCGGTTGCCCAAGGCATATATAAGATTTTGTGCTCTTTGGAAAAGAATAAGTAGGGTTCGATTTCAACTGAATGTTCGCTTGATTGTCTTTTAAGCACATCAATGGTGAAGACTTGAATGGCAAGGATGCGATTTTCATCGACTTTATTTTTCCATTGCGTTTGATCCACATTATGCAAAATATAGTCACAGTCTTTCCTAAGGGGGATGTGATCGGTGCATTGGCCTTCCGTTAGAAATAGACTGTTTGAAAGCTCAATGCCATGAAGGTCTTGAAGTGAGTCAACCCAATAGGTTGAATAACCCAGTGCTTTGAACGCGCGATAAAAACCATGATGAATATATGAATGCGTATGGGAATGGAGCTTATGCCCCCAAATAATGACACGATCAAAGGTATAGCTTTGAATACTGATCATCAAAAAGAAAAGACTAAATATAATGTAGCGCATCTTTTTCACCGCTTTGTTACTGTGATTAGCGATGAGTTATACGTTTGACGCGGTTTTTAAAACAACTTTTTTATGATTTAGAGGTCTTTTAGGTCTTGTTTCACTTCGTCTTTGAGCGAGAGGAGGTGTTTTTCTTCTTTGATGAAGAAGGGGAGGATGAAGGCAAGGAGGAGGAGGAGGGGAAACCAGGAAAAGGCGAATTGATAGTCGGCGATGCTGTAGACCGGAAGGCCGTCTTTGAGGAGGCCGCTCCATCTGATTTCTAAAAAAGCTCCGATGATCGGTTGCATAATGGAGCCGACAACAAAGACCATGGCATTGACAAATCCCACGCTCGTTGCTTTGAGTTCAACAGGATTGGATTCAATAGCAAAGATATAGCTAAGAAGCTGTCCCGATGCAAAGATTCCCGTAATTAGGAGTAGGAGAAAGACGGCGTAGGTCGGAAGATGGGGGAAGTAGATCACCGGGATCATCCCGATACAGGTGAGCAGTGTGAGGATGACGAGCATCACTTTGCGGTGTTTAAGCCGATCGGAGATCATTCCGACAAAAGGTCCTCCGATGACAAATCCCAGATAGATCATTGAGGTGGCAAAGCCTGCCTTTTCAGTTGAAAATCCATAGGCAACTTCGAAGAAGGGGACGCCCCATAAAGCTCCAAATGCAAGCAAACACGAGTAGTAAAGGCCCGATGCGCATGAGATGACCCATGTTTTGCTATTTTTGCAGACGATCCAAACCCCTTTCCAAAAGGGAATATGTTGCTTTTTCTCTTCATGGCGCACTTCCTTGGGGTCATTGCGCACAATAAGGAAAATCAGAATGCCGATGAGCACTCCGGCTCCTGCTAGAATGAGGACAACAGGTCTCCAAGACCAGATCCGTACGGCAAAGCTTAGGGGGCCTTCTCCAAATACCGCTCCCAGCATTCCGATTGAGTTGCCAATCCCGATGAGAAGGGCCCATCTTTTTTGGGGAAACCAGTGGGTACTCACATAAATGAGCCCTATAAATCCAAAGGCGGAGCCGATCCCCATTAAAAAGCGGCCGATGCTAGCTATTCCCAGGTGATCGGCCATCCCAAAGAGAAGGCCTCCGGCAGCGCAGAGCATTGATGCTAGGGTGAGTAGGCGCCTTGCTCCATATTTGTCGGAAAGTGTTCCGACCGGGATTTGCATAACGGCATAGGCATATAGGTAAAAGGACGAAAGAAGGCCGACCTGAGCTGCCTTAATATCAAAGGCTTGCATTAGTTCAGGGATAATAACGCTTGGGGTCACCCGAATAAAATACTCATAGAATAGAAAAGTGATTGCAAGCAGCCAAATGATCCATCTTAGGGGGTGGTATTTACCGGTCCATTTTTTTGATTTCATTCTAAAGCGCCTTAAGTAGATGATAATTAGGTGCTTAAAAACCACCTTTAAATTGAATAGGTCTTAGTCAAGTTAAATATAAGATTTTGTAATTAATTTGAAATGATATAGATAAATTTAAGTTAAATTATGTTATGATAGTATCATAAAATTAATAATAACGGTTTAATTATGAGCTTGCCAGTTACGCTTAACGCCGCATCGGCTAGGGAAATTCTTTCTAACAATTCACATGTCACATTAAATTGGGATAGGGGTTGGATGACAGCTACTCTTAAAACGGACACATTGGGGCAATTTTTTCTTCGCCGCATGGGTGAGTGGATGGGGTCAGGGGTTAAGGCCGGATTGGCATTGGGGGCAGTTTCGGGTGCTGTTTTAGGTGGTGGTGGATTCGGTTCGATTGGATCTGTCATTCCTTTATTTGGCACTATTGTGGGTGGAGTGGGTGGAGCCGTTGTGGGTGGCATCGTTGGTATTGCTGTTGGAGGCATCGCCGGGGCTGTTATCGGTGCAACGATTGGCGTGTTTGCAACCATTGTGGAGGCTTACAAAGTCCGAAATGCTTTCGCACAAGAATTGTATACATTAGACATAGCCTTCGTTGATAACGATCAATTTGAAAAGGTAAGAGATTTATATCAGAGTGGGGCTGTCGAGCCCCTATTAACAAAAATTTCACCGGACGGTGTGAGTGGGGTAGCGACGCTTCTTGGATGCGAAAAAATCAAGCTTTCTAACAATAATGTAAAACTAGAGAAAGAAGGCTCAAAATTAGTGGCTATGCATTCAACGGCTGAATCAGTCGGTTCCATCTTCTATTCTGAGATTAAAAATTCAATGAAAACGCTATCTGTGATGGGGGCAGTGATTGGCGGTGTGGGAGGAGCAATTGTTGGTTCGACTATACCGATCGGAGGAAGTGTTTTAGTTGGGCTAACAGGGGTGTTTGTTGGAGGGATTGCAGGTGTTGTTGCCGGCATTGCACTAGGCGTGATATCAGGAACAATCAAAGCCATTGGATCTAGTTTGACAAGCAAAGACATTCAGCATCGCTTTACAATTATGGACAATGGGGTGGTTGATCGTGATCAGCTTAAGTCAGTTTATGATAGTTTGAAACAGATCAGAGACTTGAAAAAAGGGACGTTACGTGTTTATGGTAATGGCAGGGACGCTGTGCTTGTATTGTATGGTGTTGGAGAAAAAATCCCCTTAAGTAAGGAAAATATGGGATTATTTAATGTGTTAGCTCGATGTGCGGATAAAGAGCGTAAAGACGATGCTGCCATTTGGTTTCATGTGGGTGTATTAAGTAAGTTGATTAATAAGGGTGAAATTAGATCATTAGGTGAAGATGATTGGGACAAAATTCATAGCTATAAAGGAAGATTAAATGAAGCTGTAAAAGGAGATCCTACGATACCACTAAAAAAAGCGATGATAGACGGAGCGAAGCTAGCTTTCCCGTTAAGGAGTCGTCCAAGCTCAGATCCTAGATGTCGAGGCAGTTCCGGCTTCAGTGGTGATATAGAATTTTACTCGAGGAGTTCTAGCGATTCTTCCTTAGGATCTCAAAGGAATGTTGGGTCGCCGGTTAGTGGAAGTATAGATGCTTCAGGAGCATCCAATGTTACTTCAATAGATTTTGATGATAATACAAGTGATAATGGAGATGGGGAGTTAGGTGGATTTGGTGATGTAGGATTTTATACGGGTTTGCTTGACTCTTCAGATCTTGATAATGATGGAAAGAGTATCGCATAACCGGCTATTGTTAACTCGATTAAAAGGCATCTTCGTTTCAGAAGATGCCTTTTTTCTTTTCAGAAATAAAAGGGGTATGCAATAGGGGAGTCAATAGTGTGATTAGCTAGGGACTTATCTATGGCAACCAAGCTTGAAATGAGACGATCGTCTTTATTCCCCGTTTATTTTATCTTTTTTCTCGATAATTTTGGCTTTGCGCTTGTCTTTGCAATTTTTGGGCCGTTGCTTTTAGATCCTTCGTATGGGATGGTATCTGCTGAGGCTTCACAAGGTGTTCGCAATTTCTTAATTGGCCTTCTTTATGCTGTTTTCCCCTTGGCTCAGTTATTTGGGGCCCCGTTTATTGGGGATCTCGCGGATCATTTTGGAAGAAAAAAGGCTTTTTTTGTCACGTTGATTGGGGCTGTCATCGGTTATGTCTTATCGGCGATTGGGATTTTAGTGCATAGCTATGTGCTTCTCGTCATTGGGCGATTAATTTGCGGTTTTGTAGCGGGAAATTTAGCTATTTGTTTGGCTTCCATTGCAGATATGTGTCCAACGGAACGGTTGAGAGGGCGCCATTATGGACTCATTGCGATGACGGCCGGAATCAGCTGGATTATGGCAATGGTGATCGGTGGATATTTTTCCGATCACGCTCTATATCACTTATTTAATCCTGCACTGCCTTTTTTAGTTTCAGCGCTTCTCGCGATGATTGCACTTTGGGCTGTGGCGGCGTTATTTAAAGAGACCAGGGCGACAAGAACGAAAAAGTTTGATGTTGAAATATGGCGCGGATTTAAAAATATCGCCACCTCATTCAAGATTCGCGAGGTGCGTTGGTATTATGTGATTTATTTCTTTTGGGTGGTTGGATGGGGAATGACCATTCAATGGTTTTCGCCGTTTTCAATTGAACGATTTCGCGTATCGGAGTTGGAGGTTTCTTGGGTCTTAGTTGGATTTGGCCTGGCATGGTCGCTAGGTGGTTCATTATTTAATTGGTTTTTGCTGAAAAAGTTGGCGAGCTCTACTGTAGCAAAAATTGGAATTGCCGCTACTTTTGTTTTGATTCTCCTTACATCAATCGCCTATTACTATACCGCATTTAGTTGGATCTATGTGATTTCGGCCGTATTTGCCGGGATTGGAATGAGCAATATTCTTAATCTCATTTCATTCTCTGCCCCCATCAATATGCAGGGAAAAGTCATGGGACTTAGTCAATCAATGATGGCGCTCGGTTGGATTGTTGGTCCTCTTTTAGGGGGATTGCTCTCAGCAGAAATCAATATCGATTGGATCTATTATGTAGCGGCACTCTTTCTACTGATAGCGCTAGTGATTTTGCTTGCACATCAAAACTATAAAAAAGCACAAAAGCGCAATCGACGTTTTGACTACATCGATTAAATTTGGATTAGCCCATTTTATCGAGAGATTCTTGAACTTTTTTGATTTCAGGATCGATTTCTTGCATCTCTTGGATATTTTCAATATGGTTTTGGATATATTTAACCCGATCAACCATCTCTTTCAATCCATGGGGGAGTTTTTTATAGGCTTCGAGCTTATGAATTAAACTTGTCAAACGCCCCATATAGTCACATTCGCTATTCAGATCATTGTTGTTAAATGAGTTGATGAGAAGGTTGAAATAGAGTTTAAATTCCTTGATTAAGTGGCGATCGACGTCTTGATAAAAAACATCTGATCCTTCCATTTTGGAGTTTTGCATGAGTCCTCTCAACAAAAATAGGTTTTTTTATTAAGATGGCGGTTTGAGGGTTTTTTAAACAGCATTTTCGCGTAAGGTGAGTTAATAAACGAGGAGGGGCTCAGCTTCAACTTCAACATTTTTAGGGGTGATGGCTTGGATTTTATCGACGAGTTGATCGAGATGGAGTTGTTCTTTTGCAGAAATGATGACCGTGTTGAATGAGGGAAATTTAGCCGTGAACTCATTGATTTGTTCTTGAGATTCTTCGCATTCGCATTTATTTAGTGCGACTAGAAATGGCTTTTGCATTAGGGCTGTCGAATAGGAGTTGAGTTCTTTAAGCAGGATTTGAAAGGCTTCAATAGGTGAGCATAGGGGATCCGATGCATCGAGGACAAAAATTAAGGAAGCGGTTCGTTCTATATGTTTGAGAAACTCAAAACCGAGGCCTTTGTTGAGGTGTGCGCCTTGGATGAGTCCCGGGATATCGGCAAAGGTAAGCCGCGTGAAATCAGGGAATTGAATGAATCCCAAATTAGGGACGAGCGTGGTGAAGGGATAGTCGCCTATTTTGACTTTATGAGCCGTGATGTTTGAGAGGAGGGTTGATTTTCCGGCATTGGGCATGCCAACAAAACCGATATCGGCGATCATTTTAAGTTCGAGTTCGATATCAATGGATTCGCCTTGACGGCCATTAGTACAAATATGAGGGGCGCGATTGGTTGGAGTCTTAAAGGCATCGTTGCCTTTCCCGCCTTTTCCACCTTGACAGATGACAACGCGTTGTTTGTCTTGTGTTAAATCGTGAAGGATTTCACCCGATGCGGAATCAATCACAAGAGTACCACAAGGGACGAGGATAATGCGGTCTTTGCCATTTTTACCATGGCATCGGTTAGTGCCGCCTTGTCCACCGTTTTCAGCAGTGATGTGTGTTGTATTGCGGTATTTATCAAGAGCATAGATGTCATGAGAGGCTTCGATGATGACGCAGCCGCCCGATCCACCGTCACCCCCACAAGGGCCACCTTTAGGAATAAATTTTTCTCGGCGCCAGGCAATGATCCCATTGCCGCCTTTGCCTGCTCTTAAATTGAGTTTGACTTGGTCGACAAACATGACCCGGCTCTCCTTTAAAGATGGTTATGCATTAAGAGGAATGACAGAAACAACAGTTTTATCTGCTTTTCTGAAAGCAACTGTTCCTTCTACTGTTGAAAACAGAGTGAAATCAGTTCCCATTCCTACGTTTTTACCGGGATGCCATTTTGTACCGCGTTGACGAACGAGTATGTTTCCCGCTTTAACATATTGACCTTGCGTTTTTTTCACACCAAGGCGTTTTGATTCTGAATCGCGACCGTTACGTGTCGATCCTTGACCTTTCTTATGAGCCATTGACGTTACGCTCCCTTAATCTTTGTAATTTTCACTCTAGAATATTTTTGACGGTGTCCCACTTTTTTTCTACTGCTTTTGCGCATTTTGTATTTAAAGGCAATGACTTTAGGACCTTTCACTTCATCTAAGATTTCACCTTCAACAGTGAATCCACTGATATGGGGCGTTCCTACTTTGATATCCGATCCGTTGTTATAGAATAGGATTTCATCGAATTCAACAGTCTGTCCTTCTTGAGATTCAAGTAATTCAACATCGATTGTATCGCCTTCCTGCACGCGGTATTGTTTACTGCCGCTTCTGATAATTGCGTACATCAGTCCTCCAAAAAATTATTTACATTCCATCCGCTATCGAATAACTATCGGTATAGTCACACTAAAATTCGAGAAAAGACGGATTTATCTATTTTATCGGCATAATCTTAAAGTAAAACTCAATGAAAGTCAAGTTCATACCGGTGTAAAAAATTTTTTACCGTTTGATCATAACGGATAGGAGATAGCCTACCGTTGAGGTAAGGGCAATTGTTGCTCCGGGAGGCCAATTAAAAAGATAGGAGAAGAGGGTGCCTAAAATACTGAAAATAAGCGAAAAGAAAATCGCCGAGAAGATCATTTTCGAGAGGCGTTTATTGAACAGGTTTGCAGTTGCAGCCGGAAGGCAGAGCATCGCGATGATTAAGATGGCTCCGATCACTTGGACGAGCGCTACGACTGTGACGGCGATCATCGAAAGGAGGAGAAAGTAGAGGCGGGAGGAGGAAACGCCTTGGAGATAGGCTTGGTCTTCATCAAAGCAGATCATGAGAAATTTGCGGTGAAAAAGAAGGGCGAGTGTCCCAATGACAACATTCAATAGGAGAAGAAAAAGGAGGTCAAGCGAGCTCGTCCAAAGGAGATTGCCGAATAAAAACTGGATGATTTCGACACTATATCCGGGAGTGAGGGAGACAAAAATAACTCCAATAGACATTCCAAAGGCCCAAAGGGCTGCAATGACCGTGTCTTCTCGTTGCTTGTGTTTGAGGTGGATCCAGCCAATTAAATATGCAGAAATAATCGCAAAAACAAAGGCTCCTAAGTAGGGATTGAGCCAAGGAAGATGAAAAACGCGGTTAAGATAGAGGAAAAGGCCCATCCCACCTAAAACGGAATGGGAAATGCCCCCTGCAAGGAAGACAATGCGCTTTGATACGACGTATGAGCCGACAATACCTGATGAAAAAGAGGCAAAAAGAGCGGCGGTAAGACCCATCAATAAAAAGATATTATTTTGAAAAAACTCAATCATCACAACGCTCTTGGTTTGTCTTTTGTGGCGTGTGATAAATTCCAATAGCTGTGTGTTTACAAACACTTTCCGGGGATAAAATCGATAGGGTATTTTGAATACATAGGACGCGATCGACATGAGGGATAATCCCCGGGAGCTCATGTGTCACCATTAAAATCGTCATTTGTTTTTTCAGGCTTACGATAAGATCGCAAATCGCACTTTCCGCTTCGACATCAATATTGGCCGTCGGTTCATCGAGAAGCAAAAGTGAAGGTGAGCTGACCAAGGCTCTTGCAATGAGAGCGCGGCGCGCTTGTCCACCTGATAATTGTCCGAATAGCTCATCTTTTTTTTCAAGCAGTCCCACCTTGTTGAGCGCTTCCTCAGCGAGCTTTTGGGCTTCTTCCTTAAAATAACCCCATGCGCTTAAGTGTTGAGTACATCCCATCAGTACGAGATCGATAGTCGTGAGAGGGAATTCTCTGTCAAAATGCGCCACTTGAGGCACGTAGCCGATCGAGGTGCGGAATGCAAAGGGCGACTGTCCTGAGATTGAAATCGAGCCGCTAGAAGGTGTGAGCCGTCCCATCAACAGTTTAAGAAGGGTCGTTTTTCCACCGCCATTCGGTCCCACAATACCAATCAATTCACCTTGATTGATGTGGAATGAAATATCCTTTAAAATCAATGCGCGATCATAGGAAAATCGGACATCTTTAAAATCAATCACTGGGCTATCTCACTCGCAATTGTGAAAAGATTTTTGTAATAATCAATAGCATAGGGATCCATTGAGTAAGTTGGGATGGACAAGTCGTTTGCAATTTTTACAAGAGCTCGATTATCGAATTGAGGTTGGCTAAAGGCGCATCTGATTTGTGTATGATCGAGATGTTTAAGGAGGCGCTCCATATCGCGAGGAGACGGGGTTTTCCCTTCGCACTCGATAGAGAGTTGTTCTAGTCCATAGGTCTGACAAAAATAACCTAATGCAGGGTGTGAAAGAAGGACTGCATCTCCTTGGTAAGGGGCGAGGATCGTCTGAATTTTATGATTGAGTTCATCTAGGTCTTTGCAAACCACCGCGGCATTTTCTTGGAAGCGCTCCGCCTCTTCGGGTTTCCAAAGAATCAAATAAGATAGCATGGCATTGACTTGTTCTTTCATCAAAACGGGACTCATCCAAATATGTAGGTCGGGATAGCCCGAATGGTCATGGCTATGTCCGTCGTGATGATGGGAGTGGCATAAGTTGTCGGAAGAGGGGATGAGCTCGACGCTTTTTGATAAGTCGACATAATTAAGTGGGCTTCGCGCTTCAAGCGCCGGCAACATTTTCTTTTCGAAGACATCGCCTGTCCCAAACCAAATGGCCGCATTGGCAAGTTTATTAATATCAGAGGGAGTCGGTTCATAAAAATGAACATTGCTATCTTTAGGAACGACGACTTCAACGGTAGCAACGCCTTGAGCGAGTTCTGAGACAATAGGGTAATAAGGCGCAACGCTGACAAGAATAACGGAAGAAGATTTTAGGGTTTCTTTTTTTTGACATCCTATAAAGAAAAAAAGAGAGGATAGGCAAAAAACAAATAATAACAGTTTTCTCATAAAGACTCCAAAGACATCTCAGCCTAGGTTAACATGGAGATATAATTAAAACAAAGAGGGTTTGGGTTATCCCTCTGCAGGAGGGAAATAGCGGTCTAGAATATACTTTCTATAAGCGAGGGCTTTTCGATGTAGAAAACTGCAAACGGATCTCGTTACGGTTCTAGATTCGATCTCGCATTTCCCTTTATCGAACTCCATTTTCCAGAGTTGTTCTATGGTTGTGGTATAGCGTTTGCGCAGATCTAAAACAGTCTCGCTTCTTTTATTAATGACAACACCATCAAATCGGCCATCGAGATCTCTAAAAATTTGGGCTCCGGGAACCCAGCATGATGGGGTTTTAAAAATGGAGGAGTCTTCCCGCTTTGTGATGTCTAAAATATCCGGCATATGGGAGGGTTTAGTGTCGGTGCAATGGCGCATCGTATATTTGAGTGTGACGAGGGCGTCTTGTTGGCACCCATAGCGAGATGCCTGTCTTGGTTTATCGGTGAATAATAAAACACTATCCGTAGGAGTGTTTTTCGTGAAAAAAACTCTCAGTTCATTGGATGTCTCATGTGAAAAAGACCCGAGCGAATCTAAAAATAAAATATAAAGTTTGTGGTCTTTCTCGCTCTGATGACAAAAAATGGGGATGACATGACTAAGGCGTGGTTGGGTTATAATGAGGCCAAAAAAAGGATGGGCTTTTCGCATTGCGTCGATTTTAGATAAAATATTCCTAGGATAGGCCACTTCAATTGGATAATTGTACTTTTCACGATAGTGAGAGGCAATTAACTGCATGCCCCTATCTGTTAAAACGGCATGTCTTCCCATTTCTTTAGTCAAAAGCACTTTTTGAATAAAAATACGATCTGTTTTAAAAGTCGTCAGAAGACTGCTCACTTCGGATTCGGATAAATTGAGAAGGGTAATTAATCTTTCTAGGGACTCCTCAGTATCAATAGGATAAAAAGGAGGGTTCCCCATTGTAGACTCCGTTCTATAAGCAACATAGTCGCAAAACGGAAGTGGTAAGGGGGTGGGAACGGAAGCTGCACACGCCATGTTTAACCCTGTTTTTTTTATGATGAAGTGCAAAATTATAGCATTAAGCTTGTTTCTTTTCATCGATTTCTTTAAAATTCCCTCTCAGTTAATCACCCCAATTACACAGCATAGGGGAGAATGTCCGAGTGGCCGATGGAGCACGCTTGGAAAGCGTGTATGCAGTAAAATGCATCGAGGGTTCGAATCCCTCTTCTTCCGAAATAACAAAGGCCAAGCCGCCTCGGCTTG
>JAIPIG010000018.1 GCA_021734805.1 Simkaniaceae bacterium | reverse complement strand
CAGCACAAAATAGGCCTTGGATCAGATGAATATTTCTGATTGAAGTCTCTCGAATCCACGTAATAATAGAGGAGTCTGAATTAGCGGGTTGCTTCAAAGAGGAATAAAAGCACCCTTCTAATATTGAACTTGCAACAACAAAAGGCTGAGCAGACGGCAAAACGGAAGATAGCGGCGCTATCCAGTGCGACATCTCAATTTCCATAGAATCTCTCCTAAAAAAGCCAAAGTCTAAATCCTATCTTATTTTAAAGAAAACATAAAGACTCTGTTTTTTTTAGGTACTCTGGGTTTGGATGATCAGATCTGCCGGATGAACGGGATGCCCAATAATCCAAGGATTCACTTCATGAAGAGGCGTTGCTTCAAAATAAAATTCCGCTTTTTCCTTGTTATATTCCGGATTGGATAGTTTAAGAAGAAGCGCTTGACGGCTAATATGCCCTTTTTTATCCGCTACATAGGCAATGAGTACTGCGCGTGCAGGAGTGCGATACAATCCCTTTTCGCGATCTGTCCAAAGACTATAAAATTGCTCCAATGACATGACTGTCTGAGCTTGCATCGGAGATCCTTCAAAAGAAAACACTTCATCCATCGGCTTTTTTAAAATCATCTTGTATTGTTGCATTCCCGGCTTTGTTATCACCAGATGGATCTCTTCTGCATCGAGTGAAAATGTCATTGGCACTTTTTTCAATTCGGGAGTTGAGCGGCAAGCGACGCCAATGAATACAAGTAATACTAAGAATGAAATTTTTTTCATTGGGCCCCCTTTATCCTTGCAAGGAAAGGCTCAATGCTGGGCTTGCGATTCAGATAACGCTCAAGCATGATATTGGGATCTTCCGTTCCCCCTTTGCTTAGGATTTCGCGTATATACCGCTCACCCGTTTTTGGATTTAAAAGCCCCTCTTTTTTCATCTCATTAAAAATATCCACTGCATAGATTTTAGACCAAAGATAGCTATAGTATTTAGGCCCATATTGATCAAGATGTCCAAATGCATTATGAAAGTGCAAATCATCCGGCCGCTCAAAATGACGCATAATCTGCTCTTGCAATTTATGCTCAATCATATTTGTATTTTTTATTGCCCCTTCTTTAAAAAACTCCAAGGATAATTTAGCCAGATAGCATTGTCTCAGATAAAAAATCCCCTCCCCGATAGAATGAGATTGGATGAGATTTTGGAGCATCTCATCACTGATTGGCTTTCCGGTTTGATAATGTGAACTGATCATCCTAATGATTTCAGGATCATACATCCACTCCTCTAGTAATTGAGAGGGAAGCTCAACAAAATCCGTTTGAACATGCGTTCCGCATGCCGTCATCAAATGTGTTGATCCTAAGATTCCATGGAGTGCATGTCCAAACTCATGGAAAAGAGTGACCACATCGCGATGTGTCATGAGAGACGGGCGAGATAAGGAGGGTTGAGATAAATTTGAAATGACGACTTGCAAACTCACAAGATGATCCCCCGAATCGATTTGATAGCTTGGAATCATCTCTGCACAGCATGGATGTGCTTCTTTTCCCGGCCGATAAAATAGATCAAAAATGCAATATCCAAGAAGATCGTTGTTTTTAGCAGATTTCACTGCCAATACAGTGACATCGCTATCCCACAAATGATCTTTTTCGCAGGTGATTTTTAAACTAAAAAATGATTCAAAAATTTTAATGAGCTGCTCAATCGTATGTTCAAGGGGGAAGTATTCGGCTACTTGAATTTCATCAATTTGAAAATGCTTCTTGAGGTAATGATTTAAAACATAAGACCAATCATAACTATGCATTTTCATATTATCTGTGAGATAAATGTCATCGGGAAGATCTTTTGAAAATCGACCAAATTCTTGATCGGCTATCAAAGAACATTTTTTTAAAAGATCATCAATGAATTGATGGGCATTTGCCTCTGTTTTGACCATCTGTTTACTCAAATCAAGTTCGGCAAAACTTTGATACCCCAGTTCTTTAGCCAGTTCATCTCTTTTAAAGATCAAAGCTTCTAAAATATTTTCATTCTGAGGATAAGCTCTATTTTCAAAAGCAGATAGATACTTCTTTCGAATATTTGAACTTTTACAAAACTTCATCACACTAAAATAGGTGGCATAATCACACGGCAATTTATACAACTGATCTTTTGTCTCTAATGATTGAATGAATTCAAGGGGCAATCCATATAATTCTTGCCGGTATGCCCAAATATGGCTCTCATCCATCTGAATGTTTTTTTCAAACATCGATGATAAATTAAGCAGTTCTTGACGGATTAAACGCACTTTTTCTCTGCGCTTTTCAGATAACCCAAGACCTTGATGCTTGAGTTCTTTATGCATTTGACTCACAAAATAACGCCGCTCAAGTGGGATTTTATCTTCTTTTTTCTCGAGAAATAAAATTCCATCATACAGCGA
Organism: Simkaniaceae bacterium; assembly: GCA_021734805.1. Classification (NCBI taxonomy): domain Bacteria; kingdom Pseudomonadati; phylum Chlamydiota; class Chlamydiia; order Parachlamydiales; family Simkaniaceae; species Simkaniaceae bacterium. Next base: position 40,842 of record JAIPIG010000018.1, on the reverse strand, counting down.
AGAAGCATTTGATAAGACATCGCCGATTGTCGTATCAATCTCGATATACCCTTGGCGCGCTGCTTCTCGCACAGCTTCTTTCATCGCCACTAAAGAGAGGACTTCGCAAATATTTTTTTCAATTGTGAGCAATCCAAGTGCTTTATCATAAGCTAAAATCGTATTTTCAAATGTCCGATCTTCATTTTCTATATTAGCGATCTGCTCGATAGATTCTCTAAAATTTGCCTTAGCTAAGGCAATTCTTGCTTCAAGTTGTTCTTTTTTAGTGGGCAATATTTTGTAAATATCAGATTGTTTCTTCATCCGATATGTATCGATTGGACTAACTTTTGCAGAGTTAGCACTTAAAATTTGTATGCCTAGGCAAAAAACAATCACTGCCGAAAATTTTTGAAGTCGCATTATTGCTCCAACTTACTTAAGATCTATTTGATATATACCGAAATAAGTTGAAGAATTGGTTTTTATCTTCGCCGGCATCTTCGACTTTTCACCCTTAATTTTTTGACCTATCTTCAATAGGATCAAAAAATTAAGCCGGCTAAAGCCTGATAAAAATTCGAAGCGCTATCAAAGCTAAAACCCCAATTCTTCAACTCATTTCGGTATACCGGGAGTGATTCAAGAGTTGGAATTTTTAGAAGCCGGCGCGCCGATAGTCGATCAGGCCGAAGGCCTTTTAACCCGAGCCGCTGCGCTATTCACAATAGGCAGAGGCGAGGTCAAATCGACCAAGCGGGGATGCCGGCGACAAAAAAAAACAACTCTTGAATCACGAGCGGTATACTTCACATTACAAATTTAAGATAAAAGGTGCAATGCTCAATGAGCATAGTCGAGTTGCCAATAGGGATGCAAAGGGTCCTTTTCGTAAGTTTGCTCTACTTCATTATAAATCCGATTGGGGCTAATATTTTCACCATAGCGCGCTTGCAGATATTGCTTTGTCTGATTGGGAACCGGAACAACAATCCCATCAAACTGCGCTAATTTGAGAGGAAAAACCTGTTCAAACGGAGTCGGAATGGTATAGCGTCTTTCACGAATTTTCCACCACTCCGGCAAAAAAACGCTTTGATCATTCGAAGAAATTGAGCTAATTGTTTGTGTTTTGGGATCAATTTTAAAGTGATAAATATCAATGAGCGATCGCGATGCTTTCACATAGATTTTTAAATACGATCCGGGACAATCTCTGCCTGACCAATCTTGGACCGTATATAAATTGGGATCTAACTCAGATCTCAGTGCAAAAAAGGCATTATAAAAATCGGGCTGAAGAATGGCTAAATCCACATCGAAATCCCAGGGAATAATCCCGCCATAACGATAGGCACCTAGACATGTGCCACAATCAATCCAAAATAAGATTTGATGCTTTGTTAGAATCCGCACAACCTCTTTCAGTGCATCTCGATCTGCCTTCATATGGTCAAGATCACTCTCGCGCCGCTTACAATTAAGACACTCCGCTTGTTCCCCATCTAAATAGGAAGCGGTGCTGATCCCAATGTTTTGATACTCTTCTAAATGCGATCGGATAGGGGTTGATCGGATCCAATCGGCAACCTTTTGGTGCCGCTCTCTCACCTCTTTATTAATCATAGCAAGCCCTTTGAGACTCGATCCAAGCACGACACTTATTGGCAGAGCCACTGCAGAACCTACCGTTCTTAGTACAAATTGATGATCATATGTATATTTTTGATGAATATTGCAGTAAATACGATCGCTCTCTTCATTTTTTATTTCGATTGACCTGCCGGCTAAGAGATAATGCGCCGGGATTAGCACCTGATTGGCCCATTTTTCCAATCCCGTTGCCTCTGTAATCTCGGCATTGAAGAACAAACTATTTGTAAATGAATGATAAACATTCACGAAAGGAAGTCCGGTAAACACTAGCATTGTGAATAGATTTTTTAAAAGAAGAGAGAGATTCATAACTCCGACCTGAATGGTATTATTTAAACTGTGATCCTGGATTGGAATCCAAGTATATTAAATCTCAGTCTGAAATTCAAGCTACTGATATCGACTTTTTCTTAAACTCGAGTTAACTCGACTTTGTACATTTTTCGGCGCGATTTTCACAATCTTTTGACATACAATCGGTTACCAATTCCTGTAATGGCGTGTTCAAGCCGATTGCAGGAATTGGTAACCGATTGTATGTCAAAATCTTGCAAAACTTGCGTCCGAAAAATGTACAAAGTCGAGGTTAAAGTTTTTCAAGAAATAGAGAGAAAGGATTTGAGTTTTTATCCCATCTTGTTAAAAATACACAAAATACCCATGGAACCATCACATGACACATCAGAAACCACATCATCATTTAAAATGGCTGATTTGGTCATTAGCCGCTTTATTTTATTTCTATGAATTTGTCTTGCGCGTTTCTCCCAGTGTCATTGTCAATAACTTGATGTTTGCTTTTTCAATTAACGCCTCTGCTGTGGGAATTATCAGTGCCTTTTATTTGTACGCCTACGCCCCAATGCAACTGCCTGTTGGGATTTTAATTGATCGCTATGGAGTCAAAAAACTTCTCAGTACCGCCTCCCTCATCTGTGGAATCGGTGCGATGGTTTTTGCTTTTGCCTTTTCGGTCAACATCGCTGCTCTCGGACGCTTTTTAATTGGCGCCGGGTCTGCTTTTGCCTTTGTCTCTATGGTCTATATCTCTTCTCATTGGTTTGATCCTCGACGAAGAGCTTTTCTCATCGGTCTTGCTAACTCAATTGCCATGCTTGGGGCCTCTTCAGGGGGAGGACCTTTAGCCTCACTCATTCAAATGATTGGGTGGAGAACAACAATTTTTATATTTGGAGTCTTTGGTATTATTTTATCAGTCGGCATTTATTGGAGTTTAAGTGAAGATATCCAAGATAAAAACATCGAAAAACAAACCTCTCATAAAAAAGGCCACCTTCTTTCAGGAGTGAAAATCGTTGCAACGAACTGGCGCGCTTGGATTAACTCATTTATCGCCGTCTGCTTTTATATTACAACGACTGCCTTTGCCGGACTTTGGGGTGTTCCTTTTGTTCAAACCGCTTATGGGGTCAGCAAAACAACTGCCGGCTATGCGATGTCCACAGTCTTTATGGGATGGCTGATCGGCGGCCCCATTATTGGCATCATTTCTGATTTCATGCAGAAACGCTTACTAGTCCTGCGCATCGCAATGCTTCTCACCTGCCTCTGCCTATCACTCATTATCTATTGTAATTTTCTTCCCATCTGGGTCATCTTCATTTGTGCTTTTCTCATTGGTCTTTTTTCTTCAGCAGAACTGCTCAATTTTACGATCTCTATTGAAATTAACCCGAGTTATGTCAAAGCAACGGCGATCGCCTTCACCAATTTTATCGTCTCTATGGGCGATTCCTTTATCCAGCCTTTTGTCGGAATGGTCCTCGATATGCGCTGGACAGGACAAATGATTGAAAATATGCGCATTTACTCAGTCAATGATTACAAAATTGCGCTCACTCCCCTACCCATTGCCCTCATCATCGGTTTTTTACTATCATTTATTTTTAATAACAAATCGATTGAGTCTAAAACACCTCTTTGAATAATGCTTCCATTGCCGCATAAGAACGTTTTGAAGCAATCGGATGATACAAAATGCCAAAGTCAATGTCTTGTGCTTCCGGATTAGTAAATCCATGCATTGTTTGCCCATGCATCAACAGTTGCCAATCTACTTTTTGAGCCGTCATCTCTTCTTGAACCGATGCTATTTGTTTACGCGGAATTTGAGGATCATCATACCCATGGCAAATTAAGATTTTTGCTTTAATCTGATGCGACTTAATCTCTAAGGGAAGTCCTGCAAGAATCCCATGAAAACAGACTGCCGCTTTGAGATCGACACCGCATCTCGCTAAATCTAAACTGCACAGTCCTCCAAAACAAAATCCAATCGATGCAATGCGATGCGCATCAACTACTTTGAGCTTTTTAAGTGTTTCATATGCGGAAAGAACGCGCTGTCTTAGCTTTTGTCTATCATCGACAAAAAGCATCATATGCTCAGACATTTCTCTGCGCGTGCTGGGATGAATCCCCTTTCCATACATATCTACGGCAAAGCCGACATAGCCGAGTTTTGCAATGGTTCTTGCCATATCGCATGCAAATTGATCTCGCCCTGCAAATGCAGGAAAAATCAAAACTGCCGGTTTTTTTTCTTCACTCGGTGAAACGACAAAGGCCTCTAAGATCTCATTTCCATCTTGATATTCAACATATTCTTCTTTCATGTTAAGAAACCCCAAATAGCTTGTGAATTTTCTCTTCAAATTGTTCCTGAGTCAAACTCCCGTCTTGCTGCTCAAGGAGCTGTTGATCCTTAACAAATAAAAAAGTTGGGATGCATCTCAATTGAAATCGACTACGCAAACTTGCACTTTTATCGACATTGAGAGCGACAAATTTAACTTTTCCCTGATACTTTTCAGCCAGAGTCGAAACAATTGGTTTCATTCGACGGCATGGTGGACACCAATCAGCATAAAAATCAACAACCACAGGCCCTGCCACCTGTAAAACTTCCGCATCATAATCTTCTAACCGGATCACCTTCACTTGCTCTGAAAATGATCCTTCGGCAAATCCCTGCCAACCGACTAAACAACATAAAATAATCAGCCACTTTTTCATAATAAACTCCAAAATTTTTTTTATTCTGAAAGAAGTTTGGAAAACTTGCAATAGATCTTCCACATAATCTCTCAAGTAACCTATACTTTGGCCACTCAAATATACCTGTAGGAATCCGTTATGAAATATCTCGCTCTACCGGGCTTTGTCTCTCTCTTACTTCTCGCCGGTTGCACTACAAGAGCTCACCTCAGCTATCACCCAATCATCCCTAGTCAAGAGCCTAACCATATCGCCTTGAACGTTCCAACTTTTGATGATGCACGAGAATACGGTCAATATGTCGGAGCTCTAAGAAATGGCCTTTGGATGCCCGTTGTAAAAATTCATACCGATGACAGTATTCCCGGTTGGATGACAAATGCATTTAAAACAGAACTAACCAATGCCGGGTATACCATCCTCGATGAAGAAGATAACTCCCATTACGTTCTCGAAGGAAAAATTCTTCACGCCTTTGCCCATACCTATTTCATTTACCACGGTAAAATGCACATTCAAATTAGCCTAAAACACAACAGTGACGTCATTTTTCAAAAGGATTACGTAACTAAAAAAAGTGGTGGCATCAACTGGATGGCTTCACCGGCTCATTGTATGAACACCCTCGAGTTCAATCTGCAAGAAATCTGCCAACAATTTATCACCGACTTCAATCAATACCGCCTTGATCAAGCCAAATCATAAAAAAAACTTAGCCGAAAAGCATCGCCTCCGGCTAAGTTTTTTAATTATAAATACTTGAAGGATTAGATAACTATTCGTTCTCATCAGAAGAGCGTGTCTCTTCTCTTCTATCTTCTTTTGTATCTTTATCTTCTGAGCGTTTTTCATCACTCACGCGCACTACTTCTTTTTCTTTAGATGCATCTTGTTTAGTCTCTTCATTAGAATATCCTCTAACGCCTGTGAGTAAACAAAAAGTAGATGCTAATAAAACGTAAAGTTTTGCTGATTTGAAATTCATATTGATACCTTTGGTAGTGTTGTTTTAAACGATATGACCTTAACTCTGAGGTCAAATTTTAATCAAGAGAATCCAATTTTTGTTAAATTATTTTTTGGCCATTCTCATGAACAATAATAACAAAATATTTTAATTTTCCTTTTAAAAAAAATTGTAGATACAGATTTGTACATTATCTCAAAATATTTTGCAAATCCCCCTCAAAATTTTTCATATCGCTCTACTAGAAAAAAACAAACAAAGTCTATATGGTTTAATCCATTTTAAATTTTAATTAGATAAAAAGGACAATGTATGGCTGCAATAGATGCTTCTCAACTATCACCCAACCCGCTGATTTACACTATATTAGAGAATACAGATGAAACGACAATCGACTCGACTTTAAGAAGCATTGAAGATACGGCAAAAGAGGCGCGCCATCCCAAAACGGGCAAAATTTTGACTGTTTATGAGCAGAAAACATCCATTATTTCTCAAAGAGGTCTATTGATTGCCCAATGCCTGGAACGAGACGATATTCCTGCAGCCGTTAACATTGCTAAGCGTTATGAATACCAAGACGGGACAATGCACGAATCTGACAATAAAGAGATTGCAAAACACATTGCAACAATTGCAAAAAGAATCTTATCGAGTAGATTAACCCTTGAAGCACATAAAAATCACCTTCGCGATCTGTTTAAATTGGGTATGATGCGATCTAAAAGTCCTCTAAATGCTTCAAGTGAATACCGCAGTGAAACGGGAATTATAGGAAAAGAGCTTTTAGCGATGCCCAATGATTGGGCTACATCCGATCCCAATCTAGCACTCTCTGTCATTAGAATGGCGCCCGGATATTCAAGAGATTTTCCGGCAATAGAACTTATGAGAAAATTCCTTAGCATCGGTGATATTCAACACGCCATTGAGGCAGCTTCATTTGTCGAGGAGCTAGCTCGCGATCCCCTTATCTTAGAAATTATTGAAAAACGATATGAGTTACATCAAATCAAAGAAATCGAAACGGATATTTCAAGATTTTTGATCCGCATCGATTGTAAAATCGCAGCGCTCCAGCGCCTAGCAAACCACTATGGACATTCAGGCAAAAAAGAAATCGCTGAAAATTTGCAAGTAAAAATTGATCGATTAAAGCGCAGCTCCGGGATAAGACGCACCGGCTGTTGCTAAGGAGGTCTATGTTATTTTAGGTCCGCTAGCCGGTTTATTCGCAGGCCACAGAATTTTACGCGCCCAATAATTAGCGCTCCATGGATCATCTTTAGTCAACTGACCTTCTTTATTCGTGATTTTTGCGCTGCGCGCAAGATAGCTTTTTTTTGCTTTTTCACTATAGTTATGACCATAACCCAAAGCGCCAAAATGAATGAGTTTAACCCTCCGCTCACCATCAATGGTTTTAGAGGCAAGCACCATCATTTTTTTCCCTTTTGCCGTTGATTTGATCGGATGATTGAGCTTAAAAAAAGTGCCGCGATAGAAATATTTACCTCTAATACATTTCAATCTTGATAACTTAATACCTTTACTCATAATAACCTAAATTTTTATTCTATAGAGAATTTTGGTATATATTAGAATTGAATTTATTGTCTAAATTGTGTTTGATTGAGCGGTATATTTAACCCTAATTTTTTGATAAATATGAAAGTTTACTATCGGTTCGCAACTCTATTCATTTTAATGGTTATTTCTCAGATTGGATATGCTAAAATTTCATCTTCAAAGGGAATTTCAAAACCGGGACCCGAATACATGCCATGGTTTACCGGTCCATTTTTGGCACCGACTCCCGTTATTATGGCGCCGGGACACCCCTCTCTTGAACCTGCTATCTTATTTTCTTCCGCCTATGGAACATATCATTCGAATTGGTCTTTAAAAAAAGCCCCAACGATATGGAGTATCAATCCAACAATTGACTATGACTTTGCGATCTCTGAGCGATGGGGACTCGAACTTTACCCCGGATTTATTGTAAATTTTTCGGAAGGTCATAGTGCCGCCTTTTTACAAGATACAAACATCTATTTAGGCTATCAAATTGCAACAGATGATCCCAATAGCTGGGTTCCTAATATTCAAATCGATTTACATCAGCTCTATCCAACCGGAAAATATGAACATTTAAACCCCAATAAAAATGGAATCGATGCCACAGGGCAGGGATCTTTTCAATTCGGGCCCCTTTTTTCAGTTGAAAAACGATTTCAACCTTGGGGGCACTATTTGAATCTTGAGTGGAGTATTGGATGGCTCTGGGGAATTCCAACACATGTTGAGAGTTTTAATGCATTTGGTGGTGGGTATGGGACCGATGGCAAAGCGAAACCCGGAACCAGCTTTTTTGGATATTTTTCAGGAGAATATGGAATCACCCAAAACTGGGTCTTTGCCTGCGATTTTTATCTATTCAATCAGTCCGCTTCTTCTTTTTCAGGCATAAAGGGCATCACTCAAGAAGGCACAACGCCTTCCGTTTCACTCCCGTCATCTACTCAAATCAGTATCACACCCTCTTTAGAATACAATGTTTCAGAAAATATGGGATTTCTTTTTGGGACTTGGGTCACTGTTGCAGGAAGGAACTCTCAAGCATTTGCTTCTCTTTTTTGGGCCGCTGTTTTTACATTTTAAGAAGCTTGTTTTGCAAGTTGATCATTCTTTTTAGCAAAATTGCAATGTGTTGCGAGGTGATGTCTAAAAAGATCACAAAACCTTTTAGCCTTTTGATCGCTCATATGGGGATGTGTCCATGAGGTGGTTGTAAACATACCTAGATCTGTCGTAATAACTTGTGTAACTAAAGGAAAGTCAGCAGAAAGTTGGCACGTTGTAAAATGCATTTTCTGAATCATATGTCTTTTTAAGCACGTTGGATGGGTATACTGTCCGAGATTTGTCATATAAATCCCGCGATGGAAAGAGTGACTTGACTCATCCCATCGTTTTTCAATTGATTGAAAGAGATCTTGTGTTTTCATTGGAAGTTTATTGGGCTTAAAAATTTGGTAATCAATTTCGATTTCGAATTGATTCCGATAGCGTTCTGCAACATCGATTAAGGAATCCTTCTTAGGATCGATAGAGAAATTAATCCGGATGGCACCCGAAAAAAGGCCAAAATGCTCTTTACCAATTTCAGGAATACAGAACTTTCTCATATTCACATGAGTATACATGGGCGTTTTGATAGGGCGATTAAAGAGCTCAGCATAAGATAATAGCATAGCTGCTGAGAGCAGCGCATTCACGGTGACTTTATTTTCACGCGCTGTCCGGTGGATTGCTTCGACTTCTTGAGAGCTAAAATCGTCGTAGATCGTTTTGGTTTCCCTTTTATCATACTCTGTCTCAGACTCATATGGAAAATGATCATAAGTGAATTCTAAGAGTTTCTTTTTTTCCTTCACATATTCATCAAGGGTTTTATTTGAGTTAATGAGCTCTTCAACGCAATCGAGAAATGGAAGCGCTTCCTCCTCATAATCAATATCTTCTTCCAGTTTTTCATAAATCTCAAAAAGATCATGCATGAATAGGCAGGTTGAAGCTGCATCGCTAATCGAGTGGTGAATAGATAAAATAACCTTATGCACTTTATTTTTTTTATGGGTGTGGTCGATTAAAATTGTCATTCTCCACAGAGCTTTAGAAGGGGTAAAGGGCTCTTTCATCTCTCTTGAAACAATCCGATCAACCGATTGTTTTGCCATATCGCAAAACTCTATCAAAATATCATCAAATTTGGCCGTGTCTTGGAGATAAATATTCCCCTGTTCTTCAAGCATGACAGAATGGAGCATCGGATGGCGCTCAAACATCAATTCAATGGCATCGACCAAAATTTCTTCGTCAAGATGTCCTTGAATCTCAGCAATAGCAACAATTGTGGTAGTATTTGGCCACCTTTGAGCGGTAGCGGCACATACCGCTTCCATATAGCCTAACTTTCTTTTTTCCATAATAACCTGAATTTCGAGTTTATTTGGTTATAGTGCTCAGAAACAGAGTTTTCTAAAAATAAGCAAAAAGAAAGATAGATCTCCCTAAGAATGAGTGAAATAAACTCAAAACTCAGGTTAATACCCCTCCCTCTACTTCACCTATTCCTACTTTTGAAATTAATGTCTACCCTTCAACCCTTTTTTTAATTTATACCGAAATGAGTTGAAGAATTGGGATTTTAGCTTTGATGGCGCTTCGAATTTTTATCAGACTTTAGCCGGCATAACTTTTTGAACCTATTGAAGATAGCTCAAAGAGATTCAGACTGAATCTCAATCTTTTTTTCGTCTTTTTCTAAAAGAATTTTCCGTTGGGCAAGTTCTCTTGTGAGTTGATCGTGTGACTTGAATACGATTCCGTCCATACCTAGACGCTCACCTGCTTTGATATGCTTTTCGCTATCATCTATAAATAAACACTCTTCGGGTTTTAGTTTGAGTTCATTGAATAGTGCGCGAAAAATTTGCGGGTCGGGCTTTCTAAACTTCACATCATGCGATAAGATGATGCAATTGAACAATTCTCCATACTGGCCCAGTGTTTTCATAAAGAGAGGTTTAGGTAAAATTGAATTGGAAAGAAGAGCCGTTGTATAACCGCCTTGCTTTAATTCTTGAGCGAGTTGAACCATATCGAGATTCACCTTTAAAGCTTTACTGCATAAATCGCTATATTGCTTCATCCAATCCCCGGGCAGTTCTATTCCATTTTTTTCTGCCCAATCTTCCCAAAATCCCAATTCATGACCACCTGCATGGCGCACTTCCCGAGCTTGCATAACGGCCTGTCGGATTTCAATTTCGCTTGAGTCAAAGAGCCGACAAAGCCCTTGAACAATGGCCTCGCGATCCGTCTTAACAATGACATTGCCATAATCAAACACAATTGCCCTTGTTTCTGCGACCATAAAAGAGAAGCATATGGAAAATAAGAAGAGCATCTTGATTTTTAGTGAAAAAAAACTGCGCATAAACCCTCATTTAGGCAAACTGGATTCGGCCACAAAGTATATCAAACTCAAACGAAAATGCAAGGACTTTTGGGAGATAGCATCATTGCAGCTATCGCCTTATTTTGTCATAATTTTTAGAGGAAACTACCGGTTTATGATTGATCACCCTTTTTTTTCTGAACTCTCCCGGCATTTTACAGATAGTGAAATCATCGCATCATTGACCCCTTTTTTAACCAAAGAACGCCTTGAAAAAATCGAGACAATTTTATCGAGCCGACTGAATGGTGTGCATCTCGCCGTTGAATCTCCGGCCGATCTCTATAATGCGCTTGCAATGGTCCGTTCTGCAGAAGCTTTTGGCGTGATGCAGATGCACATTATCACTTCGGAAATCAGACGCCGATCGGGTAAAAAAACGTCACAGGGAACATCCCGATGGGTCAATATCCATTATCACAACAGTTTGGATTCATTCACTTCAATCATAAAAAAGCACCAAATTGCTTTATACGGAGCTGTCGTTGATAGTAACAATACACCGGATGATTTAGATTTAAGTCGACCTTGTTGTCTACTCTTTGGCAATGAACAGCGAGGGCTATCGGAAGAGGCCAAAACAACTTGTGATCAGCTATTCACGATTCCAACAGTAGGAATGGTAGAAAGCTTGAATTTATCTGTTGCAACCGGAATTAGCCTCTATGCACTATTTCGGAAAAAACAGACACAAGGCCTCATTAGCTCTTTTGATCAAAAAGAGCTCGATCACTGGAAAGCCTATTATATCCTGCAATCTTTGGGGTTAGAAAAATCTAAAAAAATCCTGAAACATCTTTTCAAATCAATTGAAAGAAATATATAATCTTTATAAGATTTTAACCGACTTTGCAACTGACTTAAGTGGGATCAAAAGCTTTGTCTATTAGTTTTCGAGCCTACTTAAGTCAGTTGCAACGACAATTTTTAAAGATTTAAAAAAATTGAGGTTATGGAATGTTTCGTTATATTTTGATGCTTTGTCTTTTCTCTATTGGCCTCATGAATGGCCGGATTATTGAAATTAAAGAGATGAAAGAGGCATTCCAAGAAATCGATCAAGATACCCTCATCATTTTTGATATTGATAATACCTTAATTGAACCGATTCAAGAGCTGGGAAATGATCAGTGGTTTCGCCACCGCATCCGAGTTCATGAGCTTCACGGATCTTCATCAGATGATGCCCTCGAAAGAGCGCTTGCAGAGTGGATGTCGGTACAATGCATTACGGAAGTGAAACTCGTTGAGCCGGGAATTGATCAACTCATTCAAGATTTGCAAAATAAAGGCCACATGATGCTCGGTCTGACAACACGAGGTCTTGGTATGGCGACAAGAACCGCCTATCAACTTCAATCACTTGGAATTGATCTTTCTAAATCAGTCCCTTCAAAGGAAGATTACCTTTTTGAAAATGGTCATAGCTGCCTATTTCGTCATGGCATCATTTTCACTGCAAATTCACATAAGGGAAATGCCCTTGAAAAACTGCTGACCCATTTAAAGTTAACCCCTAAAAAAATCATCTTTATTAATGATAAATACTCCCATATGATTCCGGTTGATGAAAAATGCGAAGAATTGAAAATCCCTTTCATCGGATATCGCTATAGCTATCTCGACCATAAAGTTGAAAACTTTCAGAGCGATGTTGCCGATCTGCAATTTGAGCGTTTCCGCTTTATCCTTTCCGATCATGAAGCGATGCGCATGCTTACGCGAATAACTGAAAATCAGTAATGATTCAAGCCATCTCACTTCAAGCTGATTATTGGGGAACTTGGGGAATCTATCAAATGACCCTCCCCCTGGATCATCTCGTAGATGCTATTTTTAAAAATAATGAGCCTCGTGATGCTGTCTATGAGTGGCCCCCTATTCAAATTTTGGCATCCGGCATCTATTTATTAATGGGCCTCATTCCCGCTCTATTAGGCTGCACTCTCTCCCTAATAGGCCGCTACCTTAGGGAAGACAATTTTTATCACATCCAAGGTGATCAAACCGCAGTAGATAAACCTGAAATAAAAGTCATGAGCTGGAATACGGGACAAATCGCCCTTTCTCCTCTTATTGATGCGACAGAGCCCCGAGATCGACGCATTCAGCAACAGATAAAAAAAATCATCGATTCTGAATGTGATATATTTTTTGGCCAAGAATGCTTTGGATATTCAGCTCACCAGATGGCAGCCGGCCTCAAAAAAGATTTTAGCGACATCTATTTGCGTCCCGGTGGGTATTTATTTGGCCTTGATCCGGGCCTCTTAATCGCTTCAAAAATCCCCATCGAAAAAGTCGAATTTCATCCTTTTGCCCCTTCCCCCCTCTCTAGATCCTCAGTGCAATTTGGCTTCTTTGTAGTCACAACGGCAAAGGCAATTTATATCGCAACTCACTTTGATGTGGGCAATGGCATCGATAATGCCCAACTTCACATCGATGAATTTAATGAGATCCGAGAAATCACGGCCTCTTGTGAGCGCGCTATTTATCTCTGTGGAGATCTCAACCTTACAGAGAGCAAAGACCGAATTTTTATTAAAGAAGCTCTAAATACTGAAGACACTAGGAATACATGTTCAAATCAACTTGAAGTTGATCGATTTCAAAGACCCCTGCAAGAAGCCAAACTTGATTATCTCGATTGTTTACAAGGTGAAGAAACCGTTCCAGAAAATCTTGAAATTGAAAAAACATCCTTGTCCGATCACTGGATGATCTCACGTGTGGTTTCATGCAAAAAATAATGAAAAGTAGCCAATTTGCTCAAATCCAAGCGATTGATAGAGCTTTTGTGCAGGCTCATTGGTTTCACGAGCAAAAAGAATCATTTTTTTTCCCTGCTGATTGAGCTTCACATCGGTGATAATGCGCTTCATTAAGAGCTTTGCAAAGCCTTTCCTACGAAAAGACGGTTCAGTATAGACGCCTCCAACAACAGATAAATCATGCGTTTTTGCGTTAAGTTCCCCAATTGAAATGAGCTGCTTATCTTGAAATACTCCCCAGACCATTCCCTTGTGGGATTTACCCTGAAACTCATCTTTGAGTTGATCATCTGAAAGATCTAATGGGATGTTTTGCTCGATTAAATCATTGTTTTTTAAAATTTTCCACAGATCAAAATCTTCTAAAAATAGATTGCGCACACCGCCCCCATCAACAAAGGGAGATTGAGTCAAATCAAGTCCGTATAAAATTTCTTTAGAAGCGAGTCTTTCATCAGCAATGGCTTGCTCTTTTTTCAAAAACTCCCAAAACTGATGACAAAAAGTCCACTCACCGATAACGCCTTTGAGAGGAATTTGTTCTTTTTGGCAAACGGTAATAATAGATCGGAAAAGATCTTCATCTTGCATTTCAGAAAAAACAAGAAGTGTCCCTCTCTTGGTTAGAGTAAAGACCGCGCAAATCCCTTCTTGGTTGCGAACCGCTTTAAAATTCCCCGAATTAGGCTTTGAGTTTAAATGAAGCCCACATTCTTCAAAATTCCCGCGCAAATACATCGAATAGTTTTCATGCTTTTTTAAAAAGCGAAGCATCTCATTTTGCGTTGCCAAATTGACTTGTTCGACTGAATAACTCATCCAAAATCAAGGGGTTAATTTTGCTTGAGTGTATCGATCCAATACGATCCTGTCAAAGAAAAATCATGACTGAGTTCTCAAGCCTAATCGTTCCTTAGACATTCTGTAAAGACTCATGACACCAATGGCAACGATCGGCATTGCCGCTGCAACAATGAGCCCCGTTTTTTGATAAAGCCATAAACTGATCATTGGAAGGGGCGCCCCAAAAACAAGGCCTCCTAAAGCAACACCCAAAGCGCCAATTGTCAATCGATGTTTTTCCGGAGCTTGCTCATAGGCCCAAGCGTGAAATGGAGCCGCTAAGCACACGCCCAAACCCGTAAGGCATAATCTGACAGCCGCCGCACGCAAGGTCGTCGCCTCTGATAACAGCAAAATAAGGGGGACAATTGCAACAGATAGGATTGCAATGGTGATGAAAATCATCTTATTGCGATCCCATCGAGTCGCTAAAAGACCACAACATGGCAATAAAAGCATATCAAATAATAAGAGATGAGTATTGAGCCTAAGTGCCTCTGTTTTAGAAATCGAACTGATCAAGGGTAAAAAGCCATTCATAAAAACGGTAATGAAATTGTAATTGGCATAAGATAGCCCGGCAACGCTTGCAATCGTTATCATCTGTTTGCGATAAATCCACAGCGTTTCCCATTGAAACGGCACTCTCTCAAGTGCATTTTTCGTTCCATTCCTTCCCCTTCTCAATTTCCAGCCAATGAGCCCTACAATCCCACCACATAAAAATAAAGAGCGCCATCCATTCTCGATCTGACTGACCCAATAAACAGACCATGAGGCAATGATGATACCCAAAATGCTTGAGGCATCAAAAAGGCTGCTCCATAAGTTTCTCTTCTCCGGGTTCACTTGATTGAGAAGTGTAAAAGCCCCTCCGGTTGTTTCCGCTGCTGAAAAAAAATAAACGCCTAACCGAATCCACACCAATAAAAATGGCGCCAATGTACCAATTTGATCATAAAGAGGCAAACACCCCATCAAAATGGTGAGAACTGACATCCCCATCAATGTGATGGATAAAATCTTTTGATGTCCTATGCGATCCCCTAAACTTCCAAAGAAAAGTGCCCCCAAAGGCTTCATCAATAAACTCAGGGGAATGATCGCATACATTTTAAGCAGGGCATAGCTCGAATCACCTTCTTTAAAAAAATGGGGGGCAAGAAAAGGAATTAAAAAGCCAAATAAAGCGCGATCGAAATGATATAGGACATTGCCGATCATAATAAAAAAGAAACGAACCACTAGATACTCTCCTTCCGCCGGCATATACCGAAATGAGTTGAAGAGTTGGGATTTTAGCAAAGATGGTGCTTCGAATTTTTACTAGGCTTTAGCCGGCATAATTTTTTTGATCCTATTGAAGATAGATCAAAAAATTATGAGTAAAAAGTCGAAGATGCCAGCGAAGATAAAAACCAACTCTTCAATTTATTTCGGTATAACCCGGATCAAGTCAATTGGGGTATCATCTCAGCCATGCGGGCACATGGCACCCCCGGTATTATTTGAACAAAGATTATAGCATTGAAACTAAATTTAAAAAATGGGTTTCATACAAAACAAAATCATGTTACTCAAAAAAATAAACTTATTTTTATATATTTTTTATGAGCTTTGATTCCCTCTCAAGAGATTTGCAACACTGTATTAACGACATTCATTTTGAAGCCTTTCAACTCTTCCGAAATTGTTTAAAAAAACCGGATTCGGATGCAATTGGAAGTATTCAAACAACTCTATTAGATAAAATCAACGAAGCAAACACACAGATTGAGGGTGAAGATCTATCCGGTTTTTCCATAGAGATGCCCAAAGAAAAAGTTTTAGAGCATTTAGAGCAGGTCAGGCAAACGGCTTCAAGAATTTTCATTGAGTTAACGGGGCCCCTTCCCCCTGAAAAAGCAGCCATGCATTTTAAAGATTACATTCAAGAACTACACAATGAGATCAAATCGATTTGCATCACCCCAACTGAACTTCAACATGAAACGATTATATTAATTGCTAAGGGATTTGATTTTCCCCATCCTATTGATGAGGTGGAACGGGCAAAAATCATTTTATCAGTGATCCTTCCTCCGGACTCTTACGAAGCTTTAGAAGCATTTTTAAAAATGGGCACTGATGAGGAACAATTTGCTCTCATACAAGATCTCATTTATCAGTTCTATTTTGAGGAAAGTTCTCCCAGTGACATTAATGCCATTCAGATATTTAGAATTGCAGCTGCACATCTCTCCTATGATAGAATGTCGAGTCTGATCAATGCAGATGAAAACCCTTCTTCTTTAATTACCGAACTCTTTATACATTATGATGAAGGCAGTTATATTTTAAAAAAAATCTTTCAAACTCATTCTAATCCTGTCATTTGCGATATTGTGAACGGACTTGATCGCGGTTATTATGATCTTGAAAAATTTAGGATTCTTTCCTTAACAAGTCGATCATTTGACGAGATTCAAATAGAGCTGAAGCGCACATTTGATGAGACAAGCTCTCTTGCATTTGATGCATTGAATCGAGTTTGCCCCTTAGCTGAAGTAGCACCTTTAGATATCACGCTTGAACAGTTTCAAACCTTTTGCCTTGATTTTGGACTTTATGGGCATGACTTTGATATGGGATTATGCCCCATTGAACATCCAAACTTATATACCTGGCTCGAAAACATCAACGCTGAAAATATCGGCACTCTAAAACCTGAATTGCTTCAATTGCACTCCTACATCACTCAGTACTTTGATCGCTCTCATCTGACTGAGCAATTTAATCATCTAGCTGTCGTTTTACCTACATGCGGAAAAGAGCTCAGTAAACTTCCCTTTCTTCCCTCAGTCATTGAGTCAATGCAACTCCATCATTCAAAACTTGATATTAATATTCGATCTCGACCGATTATTGTAATAGACCAATCTACTCCCGATTTATTCACAAAAAATAAACGTTTTGCTACCTCGCTTGATTTCCCTATCGTCTACGTATCAAAAGAAGAAGCTTTGATGCTGGCAAAAAAACTGGGCATTACCGAACTCATTTCCACAACGGAAGATCAACAATTTGGCTATGGTGGAGCGCGGAATGCTTGTTCACTTCTCGGTCCTATCATTCAACATATGGCCATGCTCAAAGGAGTTGTTTCAATGAAAGTCCTACTCGACGATCCAAGAATCAAAGAAGAAGGGCTCACCATTTTAAAAAACATTGTAGATTCCCCTGACCCCTCAACTCAATTCAAACTGTTAATGGGTGATGATGATCTTGAAATGCCCCCAAGTGATTTTCTCATTAATTTAATGAAACACTCAGATGACGATGCATTTCAGATGGTTGCTAAACCCCAAATTGGCCGCAATCCCCAGAGAGATGAACTCATTCCTTTATTTAGGAAAATCAAACGTCCTATTCATATGATGCTCGCCGGAGCGATCTCTTATCCTCAAAAATTATGCGCCCCACACCCTTTCGGATCTGAAGAAGATGATATGGAATTCAAAGCAATTCACTCTTGTTTATCCCGCTCAGCCCACCATTTAGCAACAGCCAGATACCCTGCCATCATGAATCCCAAAGAAGCAGCTCTGACGATGGATGTCACTCACCATATCCGGTTATTTTTAACACGCATGCTCGGGAAACATACAGGCGTCTTGCCCTATACTACAGAGTTCTCACAAGACTCATACCGAGATATCATTTCAGAAGGAGCGATTGTGCGTTCAACATCGCAATTTTGGGAGCATTGGCTCAAAGGATTTGATTCGCTGAGTCGAGCCTTTGCCGGTAAAATCCCGAGAAAGGAAGGAGAATTCATTAACGCTTTTCTAACAGGTGCCATTTCTCTTACAAGACACCCTCCAAGGACAGAAACAGAGCGCAACTCCCTACGAACTCAACTCGACGCTCTAGCCCGTCGCAATAGGATTGATGCAAAGACGAGCCCCACAGCTTATTGCGTCTATCGACTTGCCAGAACGATAGGAACCGGCCTCTTTCAAGATCAAATTGCAAACATTATGAGATCGAGACATTAATGTACGGCTTTGCTGACTGTTCTCGAGGCCCATAGAAGCGAAATCGCTGCCAGTGGAATCACGAAAGCAAAAGCATACCCGACAATGGGCAAAGTAATTTCCCCTCGGACAAGATGGCGAGAAGCCTCCACAACATAATAGACCGGATTAAAATGGGCTGCGACTTGTAGCCATTTTGGAGCAAGCGATAGGGGAAGAAGCATTCCCGATAATAGCATAATGGGAAGGTTAATCGAATGAACTATTGGTGCAAAGTGATCTTCCGTTTTTGTCAGCAATCCGACCGTGTTGCCAAATGCCGATGTAATAGAGCAAAGAGACATGAGCAAGATAAACATCAATAAAAGACCGAAAAAATCGGGTCTAAACCCAAAGGGAATCGCAATCAACACAAAAAAAATGACTTGAAACAGCGCTGCGGTCATATCGCGAAAAATATGTCCTCCAATCAATGAAAACCGACTTGCAGGTGTCACGCGAAGACGCTCAATAATCCCGCTTCTTAACTCATCAATAATGCCAAACCCGGAAAATAATCCTACAGAAAATGCAACTAGCGTGAGCATTCCCGGAACAAACATATTTAGAATATTGCTGTCATGCGCATGACCAAAAGATAAATTCTTTAAAAGAGGAGCAAAAAGAGCTAAATAAATGATTGGTGTAAAAACTCCCATAAATAAAAAGACGGGATTTCTCAATGTTTCCATTGCTTTGCGCGCAAAAAGAAGACGCAGATCCGTTAAGACTTTCATGACTCTACTCCATCTCTAAGGGATGTTCCGGTTGTTTTCAAAAAAACGTCGTTCAGCGATGGGCTGCTAACCATAATTGTTTCAAGTGGCATTTGGCCATGATCAAGCACTTTTAGAATATGTGGTAGTGCAGTCGCTCCATGATCGACAAAAACGCGAATATCGTCCTCATGGTGGACAACCTCTCGAATAAACGTGAGATCTTTAAAGGCATCGATTGCCTGCTCTCTAAAACTCGGTTTTAAGCCAATCGTAACAATTTCTCCCGAAATTTGCTGTTTGAGCGCAGTCGGAGAATCAAGAGCGACAATTTTACCCCCATCCATAATCGCTAACCGATCTGAGAGAAAATCAACCTCATCGAGATAATGCGATGTAAGAAAAATAGTCACCCCAAGTTCTTTCAAAGCTAAGATTTGATTCCATAAATTCGAACGGTTTTGAGGATCGAGTCCCGTTGTCGGCTCATCTAAAAAGAGAATTCCCGGACGATGAATCATCCCAAGTGCAATGTCTAAACGGCGCAATTGACCACCGGAATATGTCTTGGGAAAACGATCAATACACTCACCAAGCGCAAAAATATCAACCAATCTTTTTGTTTCACTTAACACTTGCTCTTTAGACATCCCATAGAGTCGTCCCTGCAGAATGAGATTTTCTCTTCCTGTTGCAGCTTGATCGACACCCCCCTTTTGACTAACATAACCAATGCGTCGTCTGACCTCATCCGGTTGCGTCGCTACATCAAACCCCGCCACACTTGCTTCGCCATCATCGATGGGGAGCAAAGTAGTCAGCATACGCAAAGTGGTCGTCTTACCGGCCCCATTTGGCCCTAAAAAACCAAAGACTTCTCCCGCATTGACAGCGAGATCAACACCCTTTACAGCTTCATGCACACCGCGTTTTGTAGTAAATGTCTTGCGCAAATTACGCGTTGTAATCACATGCTCTTTCAAAGCAAGCCTCTTCAAATAAAAATAATAACTTTATAGTGAACTTGGATTTATACACAAACAAATTAAAAAACCTGACTTTTTAGCAGCTCCCATTTAGTTCTGCCTCCCATTTATTATCAATAATCACCTCATCTTTAAGATCACAGAGTCTAACAGACATCTCAAAACGAAAAAGGCGGCCGGGTTCTTCAGAAAAGGATTCAAAAATGGTTTTTTGCAATTCCGAAACTTGTTCAATCATGCATTTTAAAGGAAGGTCCTTCGTAGGAAAACACCCCCCTTTTTTAAGCTCCTGCATTGCCTTCATATCATTGGGCTTTTTTGATGACTCCAGGTAACAATCAAAGGCTGCTCCGCCTATCCATATAAATCCAAATTGATCTTTGATCCGCCGTTCCTCTCCGGGAATTTCCCTCCATACTGCAAAATCAAAAATCGTCATTACCAATTTAGAATGATCTCTAAAATCATCGTACCAAAGCAGACCTCGATATGTCATAAGCTCCACAATCCGTTGAATTTCATGTGAATTAGGTGTCGATTGAACAATTAATGCCATATTTCCCCTTCCTTTGCGCAAGCATTTTACGGGAATAGAGAATTATTGTAATGGACTTCTTTCGCTCCCCTTCTATTCTCCACGTTTGATAAGAAAGGCGCTTTCTCTAAAAAATTGATGCATGCGCAACGCAGCCGTAAGTAGAACAAGAAAGCTAAAAATATAGGATGAAACAGCAAAAGTAGAGGGGAACAAAATCATAATAGCAAAAGCGATAAAAGCTTCCGCTCTTTCAATCAATCCGGGACTATAGAAAAAGCTTTTTTCTGAGCTTTTCTCTGTGAAAACACCTACAATTAGGAACGAGGTTATGCAGATGAGAATACTTCCAAGCATGAGAATCGTTGGCAATGCTCTAACATTAGGCTCTACAGTATAGAGGCCAAAAATGATCGCAAATTCGGTGATACGATCACATATGATGTCTAATGCAGCGCCTTGAGGTGAAGCTATCTTAAGATGCCGAGCTAAGGAGCCGTCTAGGGTGTCAAAAAAGCCTGAAATTCCCAGCATCACACAGGCCCAAAAAGAAAATCCAAAGCTGAGCAATGGAATCATGCTTATCCCCAAAAGACATGCAATACAAGTGAATACGTGAGGATGTACTTTCTGTAAAAAGCCTAAGTTTAATAAGGGATTGATACACAGTTGTTGATATGTTTTTCGAAAGTGCGTTTCAATCATGATTTTTTTATCCTTTTTATTATCATCGGAACTAATGCCAAAAGCCCTAGCAAAGTTAATGCAATTTTGAGTTGGATATTAAAAATGGCAGCAATAGAAAAGGGTTGATCACTCTCAAAGATCTTTTCTAATCCTCCACCCGCCAAAGTAAACGCTAATGCCCCCGGGGTAATCCCAACTAAAGTCGTCCAAACAAAAGTTCTTAAAGCAATACCAAAAAAGGCAGGCGCAATATTAACGATCCAAAAAGGAAATAGCGGGACAAAACGCAAAAACAACAAATAACTTACGGCATTTTTTTGAAACCCGCCTTCCATTTTTCTTAAAACCGGACCGGCCTTTTTTCTTAGACTGTCCCCTAAGGCAGTTCGTGCTGAAAGGAAGATCAGCGTTGCTCCACAGGTTGCTGAAAAAACAACATAAATGGTACTCAAAGGTTGAGGAAAGAGGTATCCACCTAAAAGAGATAGGAATATTCCTCCCGGAACCGAAAGCGCAGTGAAACTGACATAAGAGAGAATAAAAAGAAAGGAAACAATGATAGGATGCTGCGCAATAAATAGTTTCAGCTCTTTGTGGTTCGCTTTAAGCACTTCAAAAGAGAGGTATTTATAGACACCGGTAAAATAAATGATAGCCATGCCTATAAGAATAACTGTAATCGGTAAGAATCTTTTAATGAATCTACTCATTTTTTCTTCTTTTGAACGGAGGCCAAGCGGGCCAATTATTAATAGCCAATATTCCTTCCCATACAATTAATAAACCAAAGCACCGTTATGTCTAGAATTACACCAAAAGCAAAAAACACCTACCCTTGGTATCTCAAACTCTTGTTTTATCTACAAAAGAAAAAATATGGAGCCATATTAGAACCGGTTTTACTTTGGGGGCGCACGCCAAGAGTCTTTTTAGGATTTTTATTGATGCAAAAATCCTTAAATCGCAAAAATTCTCCATTACCCCCTGATCTGAGAGCCTTAGTTACGATTAGAATTTCGCAGATCAATCAGTGCGCCTTCTGTATTGATATGAACTCCTCTCTTCTTCTTCAAAGGGGAGGCCGCGAAGAGCAAATTCTCAATCTTTCTTTATTTCAACAAAGTTCCCTTTTTACCGAATCTGAAAAAGTTGCTTTGGAATATGCCGAAGTTGTGACTCAATCACCCAATAAAGTAAATGACGAACTTTTTCAAAAATTAAAAGCACATTTTGAAGAAGATGCCATTGTTGAACTTACAGCCTTGATTGCCTTTCAAAGTCTCTCGAGTCAATTCAATTCCGCTCTAGATGCATCAGAATTTGGATTTTGTAAAACATTTAAAAAATCCACCTGAAAATAAACCTAAAACTCAGGTTGTTACGGTTTTGCGAGAAAATAGAGAACCTAAGATTCCAACCAGAAACGTGAGGGGAATACCATAAATAGCCCAATACCAAGTATATCCCCCCTCTTCTTTAAAAATACAATAAGATCCCACCCCGCAAAGACACCCCATTAAAATACTTAAATAAACTCCCTGCAAGGATGCTTGCTTCCAGTAAAAACCTGCAAGCAGCCCAAATGAAAGCGCCGCTACAGGAATATTTGCCAAAATAAGTTTATTGAAAACACTATCGATGAGGGTATTGGCCAACAGAAAAGAAATGGCTGCAAAAACGGTTGTAACCAAAATACTGCGCCTACAACCTATCAAGATTGAGTCAGATCGGGGTTTTAAAAAATCCCCAATCCACATCGCAGACATTGCGCTCCATACACCGGTTAGCGTTGTTGCCGAAGTTGCAAAAAGAAGAGCATAAGCAATCCCCTTAAAGCCTAAGGGAAGGCAACGATCGATGAGACAGGGCAAAGCTTGCTCCGGAGAGGGACTTTCAAATCCTTTAGATCTAAATAACGCCGTTGCGAAAATAGCTGCTCCATAAAGAAAAAAGACCAGGATTGCCGCAGTAATAACTGCCCAATAAGCTACTTTCGGCGACTTAGCTGCAAATATCTTCTGGCCGTACCAGGGTGCAAGAATGTAGGTGAACATGGTCAAAATGGTTAAAGAAAAAATAAAACGCAAAGGCAATATTTCTTGACTCTGAGCTAAAGAAAGAGAAACGGGAGAAGAAATGCCTGAAAGAGCGGGCGCTTTCCACATAAAAAAAGCCATTAAGGGAAAAAACACCAACATCAAAATTAAACTAAGCATATCCGTACGGATAATCGCAATCAATCCCCCTCGCAAGCTCATGATAAAAATAACCGCAAGAAGAGCGGCGCTCAGTATCCATGGATTAACCGAAGGAAAAATGGGTTGAAATAAGAGAATGAGCGATTTGATATATGCTGCGCTAAAGCCGAGCATCGCTAAAAGCAATAAAATGCCGGCATAAATCCCCAGTTTTTCCCCATAACGTTGACTGAAAAAACCTGCCACCGATAAACCATCAAATGCTTTCCATTTTTTCGCTACTGTTAAAGCATAAAATATCAATCCGAATAGAAAAATAAATGGAAGAGCAAGTGCCCAAAACCCTGCAGTATACCCAAGAGATGAGAATGAAATGAGTGTTGCGCTATTAAACTCTGTCATGACAAGAGTAGCTGTTAAGGCGGCCCATTTAGTTTTTCTTTCCGCAAATAGATAGGCTGATTCAGATTGTATCGTTTTCGATTTGTAGATGCCAATAGCAACTAATAGCCCAATAATACCACAGAATGTGAGTAAGTCAAAAATCATCATAAAGCATAGTCAACTGCAGAAGCTGTCTGAAGATGGACAGGATTGATAATCGGTAAGATGGAGTTTACCTCATCTACAACCAGAGGATATTCCGTACACCCAAGAACCACAGCATCTAAATCATGATACCGAAGAATCAACATTCGACAATACTCTCGAGCTTCCGCCGTGATCTTATTGATCATTAATTGATCATGAATAGCATGCAAAATATGACGCTCTTCCTCAGTGGGAATCACAACACCTATTCCGCTATTCTTAAGTTTATCCGCAAAAAAACCATCTTCCATTGTGAATTTAGTCGCTAGGAGAAGCACTTTTTCATAGCCCAGGTTCTTAGCATGTTGTGCAACCAAATCAACAGCATGCATTACCGGAATGGAAGCGTTAAGCCTATCCTTAATCATGTCATAATATTTATGTAGTGTATTACAGCAAATGATGATGCAATCAGGTCGCATGGCTATTAAACCAACAAGCTCTTCTTCCAAAAGCCGAGAGGCTTCCCGATCATTACCATAACTACTCCAAAGATACTGATAATCAATACTTTTTAGTATAATCTTGGCGCTGTGATGCCCCCCAAGCCGCGCATGCATTAACTGATTTAAGAGCGTATAATATCCAATCGTTGATGACCAGCCGGTTCCGCCTAATAAACCGATCGTTTTCATTGGAATATTCATGACCCTCCTAACATCAGACATGAAAATAGTTTTACCAATATATTAGAATAAAGCAATTTTAGCCTACCTAATCTTCTTCTCAGCTCGACTTTGTACATTTTTTGGACGCAAGTTTTGCAAGATTTTGACATACAATCGGTTACTAATTCCTACAATCGGCTTGAACACGCCATTACAGGAATTAGTAACCGATTGTATGTCAAAAGATTGTGAAAATCGCGCCAAAAAATGTACAAAGTCGAGCTCAGTATTTGGTTCGCCAAGATCTCGCATTTAAGCGCAAGCAAATCCCCCGTTTTTCATCTTGATAAGATGGCCAAACAATGATTCTGCAAAAGCTAAATCATGCGTTGCAATCAAGAAACTTTTTCCTTCGATTTCTTTTAAATTAAGGAGAAGTTGTGAGAAATTAAAGATATTTTCCTGATCAAGGGCGGATGTCGGCTCATCAAGTAAAAGTAAAGAGGGGCTAAGTAAGAGGGCTCGCGCAAGGGCTACGCGTTGGCGCTGACCTCCGGAGAGTTGGTGAGGTTTAGCCTGACAAAGGGGTAAAATATCGAGAGATTCGAGCATCTTCATAACCTCTTGCTTTGCCATATGCCGGGATTGGCGTTTGAGATTGAGAAGGGGTAGAAGACAATTTTCAAAAACGCTTAATTGAGGAAAAAGGGAGAAAGATTGGGGAACAAAACCGATTTTTTGCACCCTTTCCTTTAAAGAAAAACTTTTTATATCTATTCCTTCAAAGATAATTTCCCCTTGATAGTCTTGTTCGAGATGTGCGATTGTGCGGAGGAGCGTGCTTTTCCCCGATCCGCTTTTCCCAACGAGAACGGTAATGGTTCCCGCCTTGATTTCACAGGATAGATTACTTAAAATGGATTGCTTTCCCTTTGATAAACTTAATTGATTAATTGTTAACATAGCGGTAGTTCCTCTCTAAAATATTGGTTATTCCCTTTATTATAAGCGACATCAAAAGATAGATTGCCGCAAGTAGTAGGTAGATAGGAACGGGATGCATTTGCCTAGACACGATATTCATCCCAACTCGGGTGAGTTCAAGTATTCCAATGGAAGAGATGATCGCTGTACTCTTCAGAAGGGCATCAAGCTCATTATTGAGCATAGGCAATGCCATGCGAAATGCTTGGGGTAAAATAAGAGAACAAAGGGCTTTTTTCTTTGAGAATCCAAGAGAAGTAGCACACTCCCATTGCTCAGTGGGAATGGCATTGAGCACTCCTCGAATGATTTGAGCAACATATCCCGATGAGCAAAATCCCAAGGCAATCACTGAAGCACTCAGCCCATCAATATCGAGTGATATCAGATCGGGGAGAACAAAATAAACGATGAGAAGCTGAACGAAAAAAGGGACCCCTCTGAGCATAAAAGTGATGACTTGGATCAATATAGTGACAACAGGAATTTTCACCTGTCGACACGAGAGTATTCCACAAAGCGTTCCCACTGATAAGCTGAGCATTGCTGAGGTGATCAGAACTTTAAGGGTAACAAAAGCTCCCTTTAATAAAAGAGGAAGGGAATTTAAAATCAAATCGATATTGTATGTCATTTTAGCCCCCATTTTTCTTCAATCTCGGCAATTTTCCCCTCCCTTTGGAGTTCCTTGACGGCTAAGGTGATTGAGTAAGTTAATTCAGGGTTGGATTTACTGAGACAGACCCCATTTCCAAGCGCTTGATCGCCTGCTTCAAGGGGAAGAAAGCAAACCCTGATCTCAGAAAACTCTTTTGTAAAACGGGAGACAAGTGAGGGATCGATACAAGCTGCAAGGGATTTGCCATATCGTACTTCAAGAATGGCATCTGTGACTTTATCGAAATACTTCGTTTGAATTGCGGGGTATTTCGAGATAACACCATCTTGATACGATCCTGCTTCTAAGCAAATTGGTTTTTTTTGATTGCGAGCCAGATCATCAATTATTTGAATCCCATCAGGAATTTCTTTCCAGAAAATAAATGGCATTTCAAGAACCTTTTCTCCTTGATAATAAACAAGATCGAAGTTCTTAGAACGCTCCTTGGTAATTGAGATGCCCCAGATAATGGCATCGATTTTCTTTTGTTGGAGGGAGAGCATTAGACTCGACATGCTCCCGCAGTCCTTAAGAACGAGGGGGCGATTGAGCTTTTCAGCTAAGGCTTGAGCAAAATCGATATCAAAGCCCTCATATTCTCCTTTTTCATTTAAGCTGACAAATGGAGCATAGCCACTTGTCATGCCGACAATAAAGGGCTTTTGTTCTGAGCCATTTGCAAAAATAAAACCAAAAAAGACAAATAAAATAGATAAAAAAATGCGACGTTTTTTCATATAAACACCTAAAAGCTAAAATAATAAAAAAAGACCTAATGCCCTAAAGGGATTAGATTAAAAAAAAAATAAGGATTTGCTAGAAACTAGCAATGATGATGATGGAAATAAGAAAAGGATAGAGTAGATAAAACCAATAAGAAAAAAGATCTATTCATGGTTTTTTGAGCTCCTTCGACTCAATTTGAGATAAGAAAATATCGGTCATTGTAGCAAAAAAGGAAATGGGAGGGCAATCTTTTTTTTATACGAGTCGTTTCCCACAGTCGCCGAAATGGAAATGATTTACAACCGTAAAATCGCGATTACGCCACTTTAAGTTGTTAAAATGGCGAAATGTGCATTTTTTAAAGGCTTTTCGCTGTTTATGATCATATATATGGCGAAATCAAGTAAAAAATTTGACTTTTCGCCATTTATCAATTATTCTATCCTTTTTAAAAAGGAATGATCTATGCTTATCGGACGCCGTAAGGAAAAAATCATATTAGAAGAGCTTTTAAAATCCCCAAAAGCCGAATTCTTAGCTGTTTACGGAAGACGACGGATTGGGAAGACCTATCTAATCCATGAATTTTGCAAGAATAGAGGATTTTACCTTGAGGTGACGGGAAGTCATAAAGCATCTAAATCTCAGCAGATTAAGAGCTTTATCCGAGAAGTGGACTCCTTATTTCCGGTTGATGAGTCGATTTCTGATTGGGGAGAGGCACTTCATTTTCTTATTAAAAAGATCAAGACACTTCCATCGGACAAAAAAATCATCCTATTTTTTGATGAGATTCCGTGGCTTGCCTCTCCGAAATCGGGTTTCTTAACCGCACTGGAATATGCTTGGAACCGGCACCTTTGCAATATGGAGAATGTTCTATTAATCGTCTGCGGATCGGCAGCCCATTGGATCATTCAAAAGATAATTAAAGGCAAGGGGGGATTGCACAATCGCCTGAGCAAGTTGATCCCTATAGCACCATTTACCCTGTCCGAGGTTGAAGGCTATTTGATTAGCCAAGGTATCGCATTTGAACGTAAGCAGCTTGTGGAACTTTACATGGCATTTGGGGGTGTTGCGAAATATCTCTCGGGTTTGCCTAAGGGGATATCGGTTGCGCAGATCATCAATGAGACCTGTTTTACATCCACCGGATATCTCTGTTCTGAATTTCCTAAGCTTTATGAATCGCTCTTTGATTCACCGAACAAGCATATTGCAATTGTGAGAGAGCTTGCAAAGCATCCGCATGGGATGACCCAATCGGCACTGCTCGAAACGACAGGACTCCCTTCCGGGGGGCGCTCTTCGACAACTCTTGAAGAACTCGAGGAGGCGGGTTTTATCATGAGCATGCCGGCATTTGGAAAAAAGGAGAAGGAAAAGATTTTTCGGCTTATCGATGAGTATTCCCTCTTTTATCTTGCATGGATTGAGAGCATAAGGAGTGGGATGCCCTATCTTTCAGATCCCGATTATTGGCATAAGAAGTATCAGACACCCCACTGGCACCAGTGGGCAGGGCATGCATTTGAAACAATCTGCCTGAAGCACATTGCGGGAATCAAGCAAGCTCTTGGAATTAGCGGAATCGGGACGCGGGTGAGCCATTGGCAACATCACCCCCACAAGGGAGAATCGGGAGCAGAGATCGATCTCATTATCGATAGAGACGATCAATGCGTCCATCTTTGTGAAATGAAGTTCTGCTCAGAGGAATTTACAATTACAAAAAAGGTTGCTGATGACATCGAGCGAAAAAAAATACTGTTTCGCGAGAAAACAGGGACGCGCAAAACGCTATTTGTAACCTTTATCACCCCCTATGGATTAAAGGAAAACTCCTACTCAATCCATCTTGTCAATCAATCAGTTACCTTAGACGCCCTCTTTCACGAAAGAGCTACATCATGAAAAATAAATAGTTTTACCACAGCAGTGTGTCCTTGCTGTCTTCTCAGTACAGGACATTAAAAAATCCCCTCCATGAATGGGAGGAGATTTTTTGACGGTCAAGGAATATTGGCTATTAATGATTGGGCCGCTTGGCCTCCGTTCAAAATGCAACGGTATAGGTAACGCAAGCACCGGCTAGCATTATTGCAATAACGTCTAACATGTCGTTGCGATGTTGAAAAACTCCCGGGAAAGCAGTGGCCAGGGCAGCAATCGGAAGTAAATTGAGTTCCAGTTGGCTATGTCTGATTTTATTGCGTTCTTTTCCCCAAATGAGGGCCACGTTTGGGACAACTAGAAATTTACTGTCAAAATTCACCGGAATAATCGCTTCGAATGCTAAACCGAAGTAGCTTGAGAACTGGTCCGGGGTTTTGTAGAATAGTCGGGTGTATCTTTCCGAGAAGCAAACGACTTGAAGTAGAGGTGTCTGTAGACTTATCGACAGATCATTACCGCGTGTTGAGCCAAATGAGCGGAAGCGACCTCCCAGGCCGACTGCGGGGGAGACAAGGGAAGAACCCAATTTAAAATAGCCATAAGAATAATTTTGTATGGCAAGAGGGGTTTGAGAGTCAGTTAGTTGAAAATTTTCAATTGAAGTTGGGGAGAATTCATTGGCAGCGGCAAGGGAGCCGGCAGAGAAGAGGAGAAGGAGGGTTATCAAAAGTGATTTCATAAATTTTGTTCCTTTTAGATTTTCGATAGTGCGAAGAGCCAATATCCTCAAGATATTGGTGACAAGCACTATCGGGAAGATAGCTGAACAGGTGCGGATGAGGAGGGCTCAAATTTGTGAGAAGTGCGGGCTTAAGCACTGCACCGATGAGCTTCCGTTATCGGAAGAGAACGGCGAATTATAGTTTCTGACAAATTTTCCAAAGGTTTCATGAGTTCAGAATGTACAGTGAGATAGCGGGAATTGAAAAAATCGGACTTTAAATTATGCTGAGCAGCTTGATGAATCAGTTGCCTTGGAGGATCAAAAACCAAAAACTCGATACCGTCAATTTTTTTGATTTTTTCTCCAAGACATAAATTTGCCTCACCAGAGAAATAGTGATCCTGCCTTACACCCGTAATGAGTAAAGAGGGCCTTTTTTCCCATGTTTGATAAAAATCAATGATATCTTGTTCTATATCTGAAGCCCATTCTCCACATTGTGCTAGCACATAGATCAATCGACCCATTCCAAAAAAATATTTCTTGCTTGCTTCCCAAATTGAAGTCGGACCCCGATCTAAACAAATATGTTTTGGCAAAGGTGTGGGATCATCCATTTGTTTTAAAGCATTCGCCAGAAAAATATTGCCCAATGAATGAGCAACTAGTTGATCCAATTCACCAAATCTTTCCTTCAGAGCTTTCAATGTTTCTAACAGAACGAAACCGGCCTCATCTAAAGTCGCAGGTTTGAAATTAAGATTATTTTCACTGATCATGATGAACCGGGCAGGAGGCAGTGACTCTGCTTCATTATGGCTTTTTAAGTAAGCAGCAAGATATGGGTGGATTGTTCCAATGTTATTATAAATTGTTGTGTAGATCCCCGGAATGTGGGCAAAATTGTAAAAACTATCGCCACTCTCTTTGGTTTGTATCACTTGACAGGTAATTTCTACAGACCTTCCGTCCTTTAACCGAATTGGAATAACCAAATCTTCGGGAATGGCAAAATTCTCTCGGATTTCTGCATGTAGGTTTAGACTAGGGTCTAAAGGTTTTGTCGGATCCCAAAAATCAGAGCAATAATTTTCCTCAAGCAATAATTGATCTTGAACTGCTTGGCTATTTGCAATCAAAGACCATTTCATAGGAAAAAAGAATGCATCACGAACAACAGATCCTATAGCACTTCGAATGATATGAACTACTTTACAAAGGCTGCCAATCGTAACATCATAGATTAGCCCCCAAACCAATTGGACTTTCTGAGCTAACAACTCAACCCTTGAATGTCCCCCCAAAATACCTTCACCTAAACTAATTTTATCCAATGGATAAATACGCAAATCAACTCTTGAATGTCCCCCAAAAATATCCTGATCTAAACTAACTGGATAAATACGCGAATCAAACATACAAAAAACCTTTTTTCAGCGTGAAATGGGAGTTTACCCCCGATTGGAGCCTTAGGCAGATTTCTTCGATTTTTTTTCCCGAGCGCGATAGCGCGATAGGCGAAGCGGGGAAAAATCGGAGAAAGCTGCCAAGGATACGATTGGGGGCGGCCAGACTCGAACTGGCGGAGACCGAAGTCGAGGGATTTACAGTCCCTTGCAATTGCCGCTATGCGACACCCCCATCCATAATGGAAAAATGTGCTGGCGAAAGGAATTGAACCCTCAACCGTCCGATTACAAGTCGGGTGCTCTACCAATTGAGCTACACCAGCAAAATCGCCTTGTGGAACTAGAAATGAGCTCTTAACGCGTGGGTCAATGTGACTCGTTTCTTTTGTTAGGCAAGATAGCCAAAGTTATAGCATGTGCATTAAATTGATCTCAAGATCATTTTTATGAAATTATAAATTATCGGAATGGGGATTAGGATTTTCCGTTGGCGATAGCGGGTGAGAAGTCGCCGGTAGGGGTGTTGACTTATCAGGCGATTTTGTCACTTTATGCGCTAAAGTTTGCACATCAACCGTTTGAGATGCACTGCTCATAATCGATTGGGTTACATTTTGAAGCCGATTGAATATTGAAGGCATGCCTGCCTTCTGTCCCGTCAAAACGCTTGCAGTAAATTTTTTGGGGCCGCCTTGACCACAACACTTTTTATACTTTTTCCCTGATCCACATGGGCAAGGGTCATTTCTGCCGACTCTTTCCACAACATCCCCTATTTCTTTAATTCTTAAAACACTGTAGAATGGCTATACCGAAATAAATTGAAGAATTGGTTTTTATCTTCACTGGCATCTTCAACTTTTTATTTATAATTTTTTGAGCTATCTTCAATAGGATCAAAAAATTATGCCGGCTAAAGCCTAATAAAAATTCGAAGCGCCATCTTTGCTAAAACCCCAACTCTTCAATTCATTTCGGTATACATTCGACGTCTAAGTGTAAGAAAATGTTAACAAAAAGTACAGCTCCGATTATTCCTATTGCAACGCCTCCATGGACCAAGCTCGGCAAAAAACTGGAAAGTTTGACGCGCAAAGCAATCTATGATTTTGATCTATTTGAGGGCCACACGAAAATCGCTGTCGCATTAAGTGGCGGTAAAGACTCTTTAACCCTACTCTATTTATTAAAAGCCCTAAGTGAACGGGGGTTTGATAAACTCGACATTACGGCAATCCATGTTGCAGGAGAATACTCGTGCGGATCTTCTCTTTCTCTACAGTTTTTAAAACCTATTTGCGAAGAGCTTGGAGTTGATCTGGTTGTTTGTGAGTCAACTCAAACGCTTGAGACACTTGAGTGTTATAGCTGTTCAAGAGAGCGGCGCTCCCTCTTATTTCAGGCAGCCAAGGAGCGCAACATAACTCATATCGCCTTCGGACATCACCGGGAAGACTCCATTGAGACCCTACTGCTCAACCTTTTGCACAAGGCGGAATTTGCAGCTAATCTGGCAAAGGTTGAAATGATCCACTACGGAATAACGATCATTCGCCCTTTGATTTATATCGCTGAAGATGATATTTTAGCCTTCGCTAAACAATATGGATTTAATAGAATAACATGCCAATGCCCTGTGGGGCAAACATCAAGGCGTAAAGACGTGAAAAAGTTGATCCAATTATTGGAAAAGACCTTTCCCAATGCGCGTTCTAATCTCGCCAGAGCTGCTCATGTATACGGCTCAGATAAGGCAAAAACACCCTAGTTGAGTCAAAAAACCATGCTCCTCAGTGAACTTTCAGCCATCGCTATTTATATTTCCATTTTAATTGGAATTGCCATCGCATCTTATAAACGGAATCAAACCTCGGCCGACTTCATTATCGGGGGTCGTGGACTTAATTTTTGGTTGACTGCTTTGGCTGCCCATGCAAGTGATATGAGCTCTTGGATCTTTATGGGATATCCTGTCATCCTCTTTTCAGTCGGAATATCTAATGTATGGCTTGCCCTAGGGCTTATTATTTTTATGTTTATCAACTGGCATTTGATTGCGCCCAAAATCCGCGTTGCCACTGAAAAATTCGATGCGATGACGTTTTCCACTTTTTTTGAGAGCCGTTTTCATGATACGAGCGGAACACTCCGCATTATCACGGCATTGATGAATTTACTCTTTTTTACCATCTATATTTCTGCCAGCTTTAATGGGCTTGGCCTCCTACTGGAAACCCTCTTTAACTTGCCGTATTGGGTTGGACTCACTATCGGCGTTCTCATTGTGACTCCTTATCTCTTTGTTGGTGGATATATCACGCTGGCTTGGACTGATTTTTTCCAAGGGATTTTCTTGCTCTTAGTGATTCTTTCCGTTCCAATCATTGCCACCTTTGGTCTAGGTGGAATGGATGATGTGATTCAACAACTGAATACAAGACACTTTTTTGATGGATTGATCCCGTCTCATTCAATCATTGGGTATTTATCCGTTTTATTTTTGATGATGAGTTGGGGCCTAGGATATTTTGGACAACCCCATATTATTACCAAATTTATGGGGATTAAAGATGTAAAGAAAATCCGCTATTCCAAATATGTTGGAATGACTTGGCAAGTCTTGATTATGACAAGCGCAACACTGATTGGAATGGTAGCTATTGTTTTCTTTAAAGATGGCATTGCGAATAAACAACTCATTTTTGTTGAAATGACGCGCAGTATTTTCACCCCCTTTGCAGCGACATTTATTCTCTGCGCCATTATTGGAGCTACGCTGACACATGCAGACTCTCAAATCCTCGTTCTGGCTTCGAGTTTAACAGAGGATTTATATAAGAGAATTTTACGCAAGACAGCATCTTCTAAAGAGATCTTGCTCGTTTCTCGATTAAGCATTTTATTTGTTTCTCTTTTGGCCTATTGCATCGCATATAATAAAATTTCATCGATTTTTGCCCTTGTTGAATATGCTTGGTTTGGATTAGGCTCATCCTTTGGCCCCCTATTGATTTTTAGCTTATACAGCAAGAAAGCCAATAAGTATGGCGCATGTAGCGGCGTCTTAACCGGAGGAATTGTTGCAGCACTTTGGCCGCTTGTGAATCGAGCCCTTGACATCTCAATCCCAACGCTAATCCCAAGTTTTGCATTAAGCGCATTGATGATTTGGGGGATATCCCTTGCAACACAACATAAAGTTGAAGAAATTCGCCATGAGTAAACCATTTATATTATTAATTAATGATGATGGCATCGATGCAGATGGCCTCAAATCGCTCTATCATGCATTAAAAAAAGACTACAATATTGTAATTGCTGCGCCTGCAAGAGAACAATCCGGATGTGGCATTGGCCTTACCCTACACCGCCCCATTCAAATCGATCCTGTCGAGTGGGATGAAAATACCCTCGCATATAAAATCACAGGAAAACCGGCTGATTGCGTCAAGCTTAGCCTCAGTGTCATTTTAGATTCCAAACCCGATATGATCATTTCCGGGATTAATCATGGTTCTAATGCAGGACGCAATGCACTCTATAGCGGAACTGTTGGAGGGATTATGGAAGGAGCCATTCGCGGAATCCCCGGAATCGCCTTTTCCTGCACACATGAAGAGCAATTTGACTTTGAAACGGCATCGCGTTTTATCCCTCAAATTGTGCGCCATTTTTTTGACTATCCTATGCCCGCAGGAACGCTGATCAATGTCAATTTTCCCGACTGTCCCCAAGAGCGTGTTTTAGGAATCAAATATGCTCGGCAAGGCTTAAGTTATATTATGGACAATCCTTTCCAAGACGAACTCTCCAAGGGATATTTCATTTCAAAACAAGCCGCAGATTTTGAAGACCATGAAGAATCGGACACCTTCTATTTAAAACAGGGCTATATCACAGCCACTCCCATTCATGTAAACGACATGACAGACCACAATCATTATATCAGCCACAAAAGCATCTTTGAAGAGGCTTTAAAACACTCCTTTCAATAGAGAAATTGAGATTAACGAAAGTGGGGTTTGAGTTTACGATAAGAAATATGGCGATCGAAGGCATCTAGTTTATGTAAACTATCGCGCTCAAGATCGTGCATTGCTTCCTCGACATGGGGAATTTGATAAATGCGCTTAATTTCATCGCGAAGCGCATGAGTGATTTCAACTGAAATGATGGGGTCATCAACTCCGCCGCGATGGTTCATCTGAAATTTTTTAGCTTGAATCATTAAATCTGTCAGCCTTTCAATTTGAAGCCGAATTTTAGAAGAATGCTTTTCCATATCTTCTTTGGTCTCAATTTTTTGAAGAAGTGCAATGAGCTTTTTTGCAATGGCCTCCCCTTCCCTTTGAAACTCCTGAAATTGAGACACACCACAGGAGGTGAAGATCAATATGAGCAAACTAAAAATGAACCGCTTCATCAATACACCTTGGATTCAATCAGATCCGAAATTGAAATATCCAAAATGGGAAATTTTGAAGACTCAATATAATCAAAATGCCACCATTCACCGGGAAGCACTTTAAATCCCGATTCATCCATCACATATTGGAGAATCGATCGATTTTTGAGAACATGGGAAGGGAGATCGGGATAATAACTATGTGCACTTGAATCAAAGTAATCAAAACCCGTTGGCATTTCCAGCTCTTCTTCCGTGATGAGATCAACCAGCGTCACATCAACTGCAGCTCCCCGATTATGATTTGAGCCGATATGAGGATCAGCTACGTAAAGAGGATTGGAAAATAGCTCAAACATTTGCTTTTGGATAGAGTGGGGTCGATACCCATCAAAAATTTTAAGACTCAAGCCCCGATCTTGAAATTTGCTCTGAGCAACGGATAGAGCTTCGGCGACCTCTGAGCGCAAAAAACAAACAGGATGCGAATAGAGAGCTTTACCCATAAAATTATTTTGGGTTGCATACCGAACATCTAATATCAATGTCGGGTTAATATCGAGCACATCTACTAAATCCATAACTGATCTCCTTATTTTCCCAATTTTAAATGCCTCCTCGCGTTTAGATCAATAGTTGAACGGAGGCCAAGCTGCAATCTCCCTGCTCCGGCCGGGAGATCAAGTGGCCAGCGATGTGATAGCCAATATTCCTTAACCGTCAAAAAATCTCCTCTATTTCATAGAGGAGATTTTTTAATCCCATAGGTAGATTTTATTCATCAAAGGATATATACACCGAAATGAAGAAGATGGAAATCAAAATGCCGTTGCGCACACAATATGACTACCATACGATTGTACTCGGTGCCGGAGCTTCCGGACTTTCAAGTGCCAAGCGCTTAGCTAAGCTCGGGAAAAGCGTTCTTTTGATTGAGCAGCATTTAATCGGCGGCAATCGAACCCATCATGGGTCTATCCCCGGTAAAACATTCATCAATATTGCAAGTGCCGCTCACTCCTTACAGACACTTCCTCAAAGAGGTTTATCTTATTCACTCACTAATTTTTCTTCGCACGCTGTTTTAAAAAAAGTTAAAGAGACTGTTTCCCTTAAAGCTGAGCAAGAAGAGGTTTCCACTTTAAATCGACTCGGCATCCACTTTTTAAGGGCAAAAGCAAGTTTTATCAATCCACACACGCTTTCCTGTATGTTGCCTGACGGTAGTGTTCGCAACGTCACGGCCCGATTTATTATAATAGCAACGGGATCGCACTCTAAAAAACTCGATGTAGAAGGAATCGATTCGATTTCATATTTTACGAGTGACACTATTTTTAATCTGACGGAAATCCCTACCGAACTGACCATCATTGGAACGGGACAAACAGCGATTGAACTGGGGCAAGCTTTTCGGCGCCTTGGATCCAAAGTAACCATCATTGGGCGATCCTCTCGTATATTACCCAAAGAAGAACCACTGATTGGTGATCTGCTACAAAAACAGCTTGAGAATGAGGGGGTCTCTTTTCTCCTTGAAAAAGAAATCGATAAAGTTCAACAAAACGCTCAAAATCAAGTGGACATTCATTTTAAAGATACCACTACACTTTCAACATCCCTCCTTCTTATCTCGATTGGACGCACTCTTAACACGAACCATATAGGACTACAAAATGCCGATGTCTATTACAATGAGAACGGCATTAAAATTGATTCCTATGGAAGAACGACACAAAAAAATATTTTTGCCATTGGTGACGTCACGGGACATGGGCTATATACACACGTTGGGGAATTTCAAGCGCGAAAAGTTGTAAAAAATATTTTTTTCTATCCCTTGAGATTCTCAATGGGACTTAAACAACCCATCCCTCATGTCATCTTCTCAGATCCTGAAATTGCCTCCATTGGTTTATTAGAAAGCGATGCCGTGCGTCAGTACGGTAGCCACCGGATTGCCATTTATGAAATTCCATTTTCTGATCTCGATCGGGCCTTAACTCAAGATCAAACCATTGGATTGATCAAAATCATCACAAAAAAGTGGACGGGGCGCATTTTAGGAGCTACGATTGTTGGGAGATGTGCAGGTGAGCTCCTCACGCCTCTTTCGATTGCAATCAATAAAAAGATCCCACTCTACTATTTTAGCCGGTTGATGCATTCTTACCCTACCTATAGCCAGATGTTTCAAATGGCTGCCGATCTCTACTTTAGCCAAACCCTGATTCCCTTTATTAAGCGCCCTCTCAAAAAACACGACTTAAGCGCTTAACTCCCTCCGTTTTTATTTGACTCATAATCGAATTTACTTGAAAATACTTGGGAGTTTTTAAACCAAAGTATACATTAATATGGTTTCATCGATAACGACGACCTCTTCTATTTTGCCGGAGACTATAAATCCCAGATTAACAAGACACGTTCTCTCCTCTATGATGGATTCTGCGATTTTTTTTGCAGAAAAACAGGCTGAACCGGCTTCATTACGCACCTATCAGTGCCTCGTTAATCTTTGCCTTGATTCAAGTCGGGTCATACGATTTATTTTAGATATCATTCAAGCCTCTCCTAAGGAAAAAGCTCATGAGATTGTCGATATTGACAGTGCGATTTGGGATCGAATTTATAGCGAAACAGGAAAAGATCGAAGCTCACCTTTTATACAATTGATCGATCATTCTATCGATTTGCTTGCAAGTCCAAGTCCTTCTACCTCTGATGAAGGGAAAAATTTATTCTTCCGGTGTAGTTGTTTAGTCCGTATTGGCAAAGTTATGAATGACTTAAAAAAAGACTCATTCCCCTCAGATGAAACAGATTCTTTTTATGCGGATTTTAAACGGCATATCCATCATTACACCCTCGTTTCTTTTGAACAAGTCGTTCAAAAACGCAAAGATCTAATCCTCTTAAATGACCATGATCTCAAAAAGCTCTGTTTACAATCAGCAGACAACGGTAATATTCCTCATTTACACTCCATTCTATCATCTATTGCGCCCCCTTCATTTCATCTCTCTATATCCTGTTTAGACAACATGGCATTAAGAGCGACTCAATATGGCCATCTCGATTATCTTGACTATCTTTTAGCTAAAAGTCCTTTTTCTTATCGGTTTACAAAAGACTACATTAAGCAATATATTTTATCTGCAGCTAAAGCAGGGCAACTCGATTGTTTATCTTATCTTTTCACTCATCTAGAAGCCTTTGACAAAAGTGATGATGATCTCATTGGATCGGCTTTAATGTATGCTGCCGAACCGGGCGGGATTGAATGTCTTGAATTCCTACTACGAAAGATAGATTTTAGTGATCCCACTTTCGATCTTTACTTTAAAGTGGCTTGTACAACAGCCTGTCAAAATAATCATATTGCCTGTGTAGAGCTCTTATTGAAAAATTCTGAAATCACAACACGCGCTTCTTTTGATGATTGTTTACAAATATGCTTTGCAGATGCCACAAGGAATAATTCAGAAGAGTGCATCAAATGCCTCTTGTCTCATGTCTCTTCTAAAAGATTGAGACAAAAACAAATTTTGTCTAAAGCAATTAAAATTGCCATCTCAAAAAAATATGTCGCCATTCACACGATACTTTTAGAGCATTTATGAAATATCACAAAGGGGATCGATTCTCCGTCGAGATTGAAAGACTTGGGATTAGCGGTGAGGGAGTCGCGCGCCATGAGCAGTATACTTTATTTGTAGATCTCGCTCTTCCCGGGGAAAAGGTCGAGGTTGAACTCTATGATGTGCGAAAGACCTTTGCCCGTGCCCGCATCATCCATACGCAGCGCTTCTCTCAAAACAGAGTTGAACCACCCTGCCCTTTATTTGGCCACTGTGGCGGCTGCCAAATCATGCATCTCGCCTATGACCAACAACTCGATATGAAACGCCAAAAAGTCATCGATGCCTTTGAGCGCATCGGCAAACTCGATAGCTCACTGGTAACCCCATGTACTGCCTCTCCCCTCCCTCTCCACTATCGCAATAAAATCCAGCTCCCTGTGAATCGCGAAAAACGCCTTGGTCTGTTTGCTAGACAAACGCACGATATTGTTCCCATCGAGAAATGCTATATCCACACTCCCCTAGGTGAAGAGGTTTTTCAAGTGGTGCAAAACGCCATTCAAAAATCCCCTATTCGTGCAGAAGATCTCAGCTATGTATTGATTAAAACGGCCCTTCAAACCAATGAAGTGCTTGTTACTTTCATTACCCCCCGCGAGCAAATCGATTTTCTATCCGATATCGCAAGGGAGATCTTTCTTGCAAAGGATGAGATAAAAGGCGTCGTTCAAAATATCAATCGGTCAGATAAAAATACCATCTTAGGCCAAGAATGTAAAACACTTGAAGGGAGCCCTTCGATAACGGATAAGATTTGCGGACTGCAATTTAAAGTCTCTTTGGCCTCCTTTTTCCAAGTCAATCCCCTGCAAGCGGAGGCCCTCTATCAAAGAGCCCTTTTTTATGCCGATCTGAAAGGAGATGAAACAGTGCTCGATGCCTATTGTGGAGTGGGAACCTTATCCCTCATTTTTGCTCAAAAGGCAAAAAAAGTCATTGGAGTTGAATGTGTCAAAGCAGCCATTGAAGATGCCGAGCAAAATGCCAAGATCAACGGCATTCAAAATGCCCACTTTACAGCCGCAGAGGCCGAACAATTTATTCAAACGGTAGAACCGATTGACATAGCTATCGTCAATCCTCCAAGAAAAGGATGCGCTCCCGAGTTTATTCACACCCTCATCGAGCTCAATCCTAAAAAAATAATTTATATTTCTTGTGATCCGGCAACGCTTGCTCGCGACTTAAAGCTCCTCACAGAGCAACAATATACAATTGAAATCGCAGAGCCTTTTGATATGTTTCCCCAAACAGCTCATGTAGAAACCCTTGTTTCACTAAAAACCGTTAAAATCTAAAAACTGCTTGTGAATAAATCAATTTATCTATAAATTATTGTCATTCAATGAGGGCGTATAGCTCAGCGGTAGAGCACCTGTCTTACACACAGGCGGTCATAGGTTCAAATCCTTTTGCGCCCAAAAGATTTATTGAATGCGGGAGTAGTTCAATTGGTTAGAGCGCCAGCCTGTCACGCTGGAAGTTGCGAGTTCAAGTCTCGTCTCTCGCGTTTCATTTTCTATAAATGAAACGCTTTCCCTTTTACGACTTATCTTTGCTAAAAACCCAATTCTTCATTTCAGCATACTTCTAATTTTTGAATTTGTTTGTGAGGGTGTAACTAAAAATTGTACTCATATTTAGGCGGCCACGCTTTGAGGGGTTTCCTCTTTCCAAAATTCATCCCAGTCTCCGTTTGCTCTTAGTATTCTGAGATTGATCATTGCTTCTGCTAGCTCTGATTTCCACCA